>JACZTG010000002.1 GCA_022573815.1 Candidatus Neomarinimicrobiota bacterium | reverse complement strand
ATTACTCTTAACCCAAATATTGTGTTATTTTCTATATTGGTAATCATCTCACAGGACATTTTATCGTTTAAAGCTTTCAAGTGCATTAAAAATATTTACTCAAATTCCCATAATCAATGTAATATTATTAATCCCGTTTACAATTGAGTGCCCCCAAAAGGACAATAAATCTTAATTTTGGAAATTCAGAATTTGATGCCCATCTACCTCTACAAGTGCTGAAAAACCCCATTCGCCTATGCCGTCCTCGGCGAGCATTGTTGAAAGAAGCTGTATTCGAAGTGATTTAACCTGCGATACCGAGCTTTCTTGGGCTAAGATAAATGAATTTGAAATTAATAAGGCTGCTAATAGTAACACCAGGAAGAATCTTCTACGTTGTTTCATTTTTTAGTCCTCAATTTCGGTTATTGTAAGTAATTATCTTCAATCTACTCTACGCTTGATAATCTACGGGACTTACAACTGTCGGAGGCTTCATTCAAGCCTGGGTTACAAAACGCCCATAGAATTTGGATATGAGAATAAAGTTGCATAACTTAATGTCCTCTTTATTCTCGTAGGGTCATATAGTAGATTTAAATGCAATTGCGTTTATTATACAAATAGGGGGTATTGGGAATGCTAAGAGAAATAACTTTATGATTAACGGCAAGAAAATATTTGTGGTAATGCCCGCATATAATGCGGAATTGACCCTACGAAAAACATTCAAGGAAATCCCTTTTGATATAGTTGATGAAGTCATAATAACTGACGATTTTAGCACTGACAGAACCATTGAGGTGGCGAAAGAAATAGGCATAAAACATATAATAAGACATAATAAAAATGAGGGATACGGAGGAAATCAGAAAACGTGTTATAATAAAGCGTTAGAATTAGGAGCGGACATTATTATAATGCTTCATCCTGATTATCAATACACCCCTAAATTGATTCATTCAATGTCTTACCTTATTGCTAATGACGTTTACCAGGTAGTATTAGGTTCACGAATTTTGGGAAATGGCGCATTGAAAGGGGGAATGCCTTTAATCAAATATATCGCTAATAGATTTTTAACGTTATTTCAAAATTTATTACTCAATCAAAAATTATCAGAATATCATACCGGCTTTAGAGCCTTTTCCGCTGAGGTCTTAAATAAAATCAACTACTCAAAAAATTCTCATGATTTTATATTCGACAATGAAATGTTATCGCAGATAATTAATGAAGGTTACGAAATTGCGGAAATTACCTGTCCTACTAAATATTTTGCTGAAGCATCGTCAATCAATTTAAAAAGAAGCTTTATTTACGGATTGGGCGTTTTAAAAACATCGGTGTTTTACAGACTTCACAAATGGGGCATAATCAAGTCTAAGTTATACAACTGACCTGTAAAAAGTACGTGCATCAATGAAACGAAAAAAAAAGAATCCTATCGGCCCCATCATTGACAAAAGTTTAAGCAACTATAGCAATCTGATTTATCAACTGATTTTAGGTTTTATCTTTGTTATCTCATACAGCTACATTTTTGATGGTAAGCTTGATTTAAATGGAGACAATTTCAAATACCTGAATTACGCTACTTCAATTATTGACGGCAACGGCTATTCCTCGCCCCATACTCCTGATTTTCCTCCAACCAACTGGTTTCCTCCCGGTTACTCGACCATTCTTGCGCTGGCAATGTTTATTACCGGTAAAAAAATCGTATTATTCAAAATCATAAACGGATTATTTTTTCTGGGGACTGTTTTAATTTTCAATAATCTAATGCGAAGAATCACAGATGATGCCGTTTTCTCTTTTTCTGTCAGCCTCTTACTTTTATTAAATAGTGGTCTTTTGAGATATTCGACCATACTTATGTCAGAAATGCCGTATTTGTTTTTTTCGGTACTTGCCTTTTATTGCGTTTCAAAATTAAATGATGAAATAAAGTTTTGGAATTCAAAATATTTTTACGGTGCAGTTTTGTCTGCCGTGGCTGCGTATTACCTGAGAACTATAGGAATCGTTCTTATTGGAGCTATAACCATACATTGGCTTATTGAAAAGAGATGGAAAACGGCTGCCGGGTTTTTAGCCGGTTTTTCTGTATTGTATCTCCCCTGGATTATCAGGAATTCTATACATGGCATCAAAGGTAGATACCTTGGAACGATAATGTCCGTTAATCCATGGAGACCGGAGGAAGGGCAAATTAGTTCGATAGGTGAGTTCGTTGACAAGATGATGATAAATTTTTATGATACTGTAATTAAGGGGTTCAGTGAAGTGCTTTTTCCTTTTATTCGATTAAATGGATTTTCCAAACTTCCGCTGTTTGCATTGGGGATAATAATTTTAGCCACAACACTGTTCGGCGCCTGGAAACTTAAACGTTACCGATACCTTTTTATCTTTTATATTTTAGGAAACATTTCCGTTTTTCTTATATGGCATGGAGGAAATGGCGCAAGGTATGTATGGCCATTGGCATCTTTTATTGCATACTGTTTTTTTTACGGGGCATACAATATGATAAACATACTTTTTGAAAGCCGAAAAAAGAAAACACCGGAAGTATTGGCTTACGGTATATTAATCCTTTCCTTGTTTTTTATACCAAAACTTCAGGAAATGCATAAAGCAGCTAAACATGACTATCATCCTGCTTATAAGAATTACTTTGAATTAGCCGATAGTGTTAAAAAAATGGGAAATAATGATTTGGTAATAGCATGCAGGAAGCCGGCTATGTTCTATTATTACTCGAATGCCTACGTTACGAATTATAAATTTAGCCTGAATGACAAAGAAGTTCTAAAGCATCTTATTGACAAACAAGTCGATTTTGTTGTTTTAGAGCAATTAGGCTATAGCTCTACAGTTAGATACTTATATCCGGCCATACAGAAGAATAACGAATTATTTCAAGTCAAATTGCACTTAAAAAACCCGGACTCTTACTTACTCTCTTTTGACGCCGAAAAAGCTAAGAAAAAATTGAATCTTTAATCGAAACATACTGCCTGCCCTACGTTACTTTTGAGAACCACGTCGCTAATTTACGGATGATATAACCTTCCGGAATGGCTACTATTATATTGCTTGCTACATTACTGAGGTTTACACTGAAAGGCGATTAAACTCTACGTTAGAAATATAATTCGCCTGTTGAATAATTAAAAAGTATGGTGAAGAATTTGTCGAAGAAAAAAGTAATACTTGCCTATAGCGGAGGTTTGGATACATCCGTAATTTTAAAATGGTTAGTCAACAAAGGATATGATGTTATTTGTTTTGTTGGTAATGTCGGGCAAAAAGATGATTTCAAGGCAGTTGAAAAGAAGGCTTTCAAAACCGGAGCTTCAAAAGTTTATGTTGAAGATTTAAGAGAAGAATTTGTCACTGATTTTATATTCCCAGCCCTTCGCGGAAACGCCATTTATGAGGGAAGATACCTGCTCGGAACATCATTAGCCAGGCCCTTACTTGGGAAAAAACAAATTGAAATTGCAGCAAAAGAAAAAGCTGAATATGTATCTCACGGATCCACAGGCAAGGGTAACGATCAAGTTAGATTTGAACTTGCTTATTACTCGCTAAACCCGAATATAAAAGTTATTTCACCTTGGAAAAATCCTGAATTTCTGACAGAATTCAAAGGTAGAAGCGATCTCATTAATTATGCGGAAAAATGGAATATTTCTGTAAAGGCTTCTAAGGCAAAGCCTTATAGCGAAGATGAAAACTTGATGCATATCAGTCACGAGGCTGGAATATTAGAAGACCCCCTATTTCGACCACCAGAAAATATGTTTAGTATGACTGCTTCTCCGAAGAAAGCCCCAAACAAAGAAACAATAATTGAAATTCACTTCGAGGATGGGAATCCGGTAAAAGTTAAAAACAAAAACGATGGAACTGTAAAAACTAATCCGCTGAAATTATTTATGTATCTCAATGAATTAGGCAGCGTAAATGCAATTGGAAGAGTTGATATGGTTGAAAATAGATTTATTGGTATTAAATCCAGAGGTATTTATGAATCTCCCGGAGCAACTATTCTTTGGCTTGCTCATAGAGACCTTGAGGGGATTGCTATGGACAAAGAAGTGATGCACATAAGAGATATGCTTATACCAAAGTTATCAGAATTGATATACAATGGTTTTTGGTTTTCTCCGGAAATGGATTTTATAATGAGCGCATTCAATAAAAGCCAGGAAGCAATTGACGGAAAAGTAATTTTATCCTTATACAAAGGAAATGTTAACGTGATTGGCAGAGAATCACATACCTCTACATATAATCAAGAATTGTCCAGCATGGAGGTGGAAGGCGGATTTGATGCGACTGATTCTATTGGCTTTATCAACATTAATGCTCTAAGATTAAAAGCACATCACTTAGTATTACATAAGAGAAAACCGTATGGCTGGCGCAAAAAGTAAAACTAAGGTAGTGAAAATGAAACTTTGGCAAAAAGACTACAAACTCAATGAACAAATTCAGGATTTTACAGTTGGGGATGATTATATCCTGGATCAGAAGTTAGTCAGATACGATAGTCTTGCCTCAATAGCTCATTCTAAAATGCTTGGCAAAATTGGTGTGTTGAAAAAAGTGGAAACACAAAAATTAGTCAAAGAACTTAACCATATAATTAAACTACACGAGCAAGGCAAGTTTAAAATCTCAAAAGAACAGGAAGATTGCCATACCGCCATTGAAAATCACCTGACAAAAAAGTTGGGAGATTTAGGCAAGAAGATACACACAGCCAGATCGCGGAATGATCAAGTACTCGTAGCTTTAAGACTGTACTACAAGGAAGAATTAAGAAACTGCGAAGTGTTAGTTAATGAGTTAACTCAGGAAATTAAAAATTTTCTCAAAAAGTATGGGAGAGTAAAACTACCCGGGTTTACCCATACAAGAAAAGCGATGCCTTCCTCGATTTCGCTATGGGGGAATTCGTTTGTTGACTCTATGAAGGATAATTTAAAAACTGTAACCCTTGCGTTAGAATTGATAGACCAGTCACCGCTGGGGACGGGAGCAGGATACGGAATACCATTTAAAATTGATAGGAATTTCACCGCTAAATTATTGGGATTTAAAAAACTGCAAAAGAATCCTATTTACGTGCAGAATAGCAGGGGGAAATTTGAATCAACACTGCTGCACGCACTGACCCAAATAATGTTTGATCTGAACAAGATAGCATCTGACCTCATTTTGTTTAGTCTTCCGGAACTTGGTTATTTTGAACTTCCTGAGGAATTCCTAACAGGAAGCTCAATGATGCCGCAAAAGAAAAATCCTGACGTTTTGGAATTATTAAGAGCGAAGTACCATATCACTGTTTCTTACGAATTCCAAATCAAGAATATAATTGGCAATCTCTTATCAGGCTATAATCGGGACCTACAGCTTATCAAGGGCCCAACAATGGAATCTATTGAAATAACAAAAGAAAGTTTATCCGTTATGAGCCTCATATTCAGTGAGTTAAAAGTAAATAAGGAGAAATGCAGCGCGGCTCTGACAAAAGATGTTTATGCGACTGAAGAAGTCTATAAATTACTGAAAAAAGGAATTCCATTCAGAGAAGCTTACAGAATTATTTCTAAGAAATATTAGATTAAAATTCTTACATCTATTCTAAAGTTAACCTGATTTTATATAGCTCTACCAACTCCGAAGTCTCAGCATTCAATTCAAGAAATTTTACGGAAACCGTCTTAGGCGAGCTTTTCGTATCTATTTCCGCCACGCCATAAACAGATGCAACTCTTCGCGGAGCGTCTTTGATCTTATTTTCCGGTTTTGCCCATTCGGTGCGGTATATTTCATAGGAGAAATCGGGGTTTTCCTGATTTTCAGCAATCAGAGGATGTCCTGTCGTAACTTTATAGTTCAAGGGAGACGCAGAAAAATCGAAAATTGCTGTTCCCATTTCCGTGAGTGAATAATCAACGGATGATTCTGTTTCCGAAACAGCGGTCAACGGAGACTGCCAATTTAAAATGTGCGCGCTTGGATAATGTTGATCTCCTGAAAAAACAAGAACGCCCTGAATATTATTTTCTTTTATAAAGGATATTAATTTGTTCCGTTCGTAATTGTAGCCCATCCAGCTGTCATATCCTTCCCTACCGGAAGAAGTATCACCGCCGTAGTCGTTCATGGGTACGCTTGAAAAAATTATTTTAAACGCAGATGGGGATTGCTTCAGACCATTCAGCAGCCAAGCGAACTGTTCGCCGCCGAGCATTGTTTTGTTTTCTCCGTCTTCATTCTCCATTGGAGAACGATACCACCTTGTATCAAGGACAAACACATCCACATCTGCTATTGAGAATGAGTAATAAATTCCTCCATCCTCCACTTCGTATGGATAGGATGGATAATTTTCTTTGAACGCTTTTTTGGCTTCCTCTTTGTATTGATAAGTAGCGTCAGAGTTGTCTTTGCCATAATCGTGATCGTCCCACACAGCTAATATAGGAACAGTACTGCTCATTTTCTGAAAGTCCTTACCAAAAGTACGATGGTATTTGTTGCGAAATGCTTCCATAATAGTCTTGTCCGACAGGATAACGGCGCCTTCTTCTTTCGCTTTTCGCATTTCAGCGCCATCTTCAAGATACTCTTCCAGCTTATTAAGATTCCCGTCATAATCTCCATACATTTGATCTCCGAGAAGAGCTACAAATGTCGGGGATTCCTTTTCAATATGCTCATAAATGTTATTACTTAAATAATTCTCTCTTTGACAGGCAGAAAAAACAAAACTGAATTTACCGGACTCACCTTGTGCTGGGAAAGAATTGAAATTAAACCATTCGGACTGTTCTCCACCGCTGAATTCGACTTGATATTCGTATTTTGAATCTGCTTTGATACTATTGAGAATTAAACTGGTGGTGAAATCATCCGATTCAGAAAGATTCTTCCACTCAGTTGAGACACTGGTTTGTTCATCTACCGTTTTATAATTGATGCGGACTCCGCCATCGGTAATCCCCTTTACTAATACAGGAATTTGATTATCCTGCATGATGCCTACAATAGGTTCTTGAAATAGCGCGTTCTGCCCTGCACAACCCAAAAAACTCAGTGTAAGTATAAAGATAAAAAGTCTTAATAGTTTTATCGCCATCCGGTTTACCTCCTAACTACTTAATTATAATTGTCTAATAATTACTGCTTGAGTTTTTAGATAAATATTTTATAACTTTTTTGGAGACTTTATTGCCGTTAAAATAGCACCACTCAGCGCCGTGAAATCCACCAAGAATATTACCGGCCACAAACCACCCGGGTTCAGAAAGTTGATAATCCGGTCCGACTACCGGCTTGCGCGATGGAAGCTCTACCTTCAGATTCCCCACCAACGCCAACTCGCTGTTAGGAATAAGCTCTCCGCAAATTGCAACTCCATCACATTTAATGAATTCACCATTGGAAAATTTGATACCGGTAACGGCACCGGACCCAACGACAGTGACCGACTCCAATGAGTTTAGCCCATGATAAACGGGTTTGCTCCAACGCCGAAAATATAGGCGTTCAAATATGGAGCATTTAGGTTTTCGACCCTTATCCACAATAATCGCTTCTTCTGCTCCGGCTTTTCTTAATTTGGCTGCCGCTGCATAGGCAATCAGATCAGAACCGATGATAACAGGATTTCGCATAGGCAATAAGCTATGTTTATCTATCAGTTGGAGAAGTTGCTTCGTGAAAAACACTCTCATTGGTCTTGAACCCATCATAAATCCACGTTCTGCGGTTGTTTCTTCTCTGGAACCGCATGCCATGATTATGACATCCGCAGTCAGCCTATTTTTCCCTTCAGCCGGATTTACGAAAGTCACCTTTTTTTCTTTTGGCTCGATTTCAAGAACCTGACTTTGCAGCCGATATTCAATATTTCGTTTTGATATTTGAGATTCAAGCCACTTTGCATAATCTTCGCCGAATACGGGAACGCCCCCTCGTGACCATCTTATAAAAGTTCGTATTCCCCCTTTTTTCTTCTTATAAAATGATGGAATGCCGCCCAGTTCATCGTTTCGTTCGAGTATGAGGATGGACTTGATTCCCCTTTTGGACAATCCCACCGCAGCCCCTATTCCGGCTGGACCGCCGCCGATGATAATAACTTTAAAATGCTCAGCCGTTTTCAATTCGAACCCTAATTTTCTACTGCGTCGGATAACGGCGAAGCTGTTATCTCGGTCATTGGTCCATGCTTCGTAACTTTGTTTATCGGGATACCAAAATGATCCGATATTATCTCAGCAATTTTTATCTGACAGTCAAAACCTTGGCATCTGCCCATTTGAGCTCGCGTTCTCCTCTTAATCGCATCAAGCGTAAGTGGCCGCAATGGTGATGTGAGATGGTCCAAGATTTCACCCTGCGAGATTTGTTCGCAGTAACAGATTATTCTGCCATACTCCGAATTTTCCTTAACTAAATCTCCATTATCATAAGGCCTATTCCACCAGCCCGGCCAGCTGTTTTCGGAGCGGCTGTCCGAAGCGTTGGGATTATTTTCCAGAAATAATCCACATTTTTCTTGAAGCTCCTCGATCAAATACTCGGCTAAAGCAGGAGAAGATGTAAAGCCTGTTGATCGAATTCCGGTTACAGTCAGAATTCCGTCATGACCATCATTAGAATGAATCAGGTAACTTCCCTGAGTACAGTTGCAGCGGACTCCTGAAAAAGTTCCGATGACAGGATTATCTACCAATCTCGGAAACAATTTTGAAGCGCCTTCCAATAATAAATGAAACTTTTCAAGAGTAGTGTCGGTAACTTCCGCATCGCCGTTCGTAAAATCTTCTGCTGTGGGACCTGCGATCAAGTTGCCGAAAATAGTTGGAATAACCAGAACACCCTTAGTCTGCGCTGTGGGAATTGGTAAGAGAATCCTCTTGATTGACGAGCGACTGAATTTATCGAATATTAGAAACTGTCCCCGTCTCGGATTTATTTCAAATGCTTCTCCATCATATAGATCAGCCAGTTTCCGACTACCCAGACCTGCTACATTGACAATAATTCGCGTGTTGATCTGATATTCGTCCGCACTTACAAGTGTTTTAATTTCTTTATCCGCATTTAGAATATCTTTTATTTCGACTCCGAAAAGAATATCAGTGCCGTTTGCCATCGCTACTTCTGTATAGGCTACCGATGTTCCAAATGGATCAGAAATTGATTCTCTCGGAATTGATAGCGCTCGTATAACATCTTTCGAAATGTTCGGCTCATTCTTCAAAGCCTCTGCCCCGCTAATCAACCGGACATCATCAACACCGTTTTTCAATGCCTTTTCGTAAATAACATCTAATTGTTTATTCTGTTCATCATTAACAGCTATGAGCAGTGCGCCGCAATTCTCAACGGGAATCTTCAATTTCTCGGCTAATTCAGGCCATTGTCTGGAAGCCTTCGTAACTAACTGCGATTCCAAACTGCCCACCGGCGCATCAAATCCGGTATGAATAATAGCGCTGTTACCTTTACTTGTTGCTTCCCCTACATCAAAATTTTTGTCGAGTAAAAGTACCTTCAGTTTATACATGGACAACTTATATGCAAGAGCGCAGCCGACCACTCCGGCACCGACTATTACTATATCATAAAGTTTTTCACTTAACTGTGAGTTACCCGGGATTTGTAATGATGCGTTAAACTCTGCACCCGGCCAATTATACATCAGTCTTCCGACGGTATCCATTTATTTAACGTCGCTCCCATTACTCTGCGAAATGTAATTACGCTCCTTTTGTTTCAGGAAGAGCATTCCATTTCGGTATCATAAGAATCCCCGCTATCAAAACTGATGCGGAAAGAAATACAAAAACACCATTCCAACCCCAGCTCTCCTTAAAAAACCCGGGAATTGTTCCGCCAACAACAGCGCCAATTGAACCAAATCCATTTATCAGCCCGGAAGCGGTAGATGCGCCTTTTCTTGTCCCGAAATCAATTGCAGCAGTGGCGCTTACCAGCGAATCGGGACCAAAAATTAAAAACCCGACAAAAAATAAAAGAATCGCCGTTACTATACTACTCTGAACTGAAGCTAGGTCGTTGAAAAAGAACAGCAAAACTGCGAGAAGAAGCATAGAAATAACGCTGTACGGCATTCTACGCGAATTGAATACTTTGTCGGAAATATATCCCGCCGCTAAAACACTGAATGGGCCGGCCAAAAAGAAACTGGCGCTCACTATGGCAGACTCTGTCATCCCTGTGCCCAAAGTTTCGTTGATATATAATGGCCCCCAAAATAAGATAGCATAACGCGTCGGTTTAAGAAAAAAATACACTGCTCCTAATAGCAGAACCATCGGATTTTTCACAACCTCAAATATCGACTCCCATGATCCTTCTTCCGACTCAACTTTTGTCTGTTCGTCCTGACTAAGATCGGATTCTATCTCGTCGTGATATTCTTCAATAGCCGGTAAACCGAGGTCTTGCGGACGATTTTTTTGAAGCAGGAAGAATAATATCAGGATGATGATTAGGATAATCGCAGGAGCAAAAAATGCGTATCGCCAATTATTAAAATAAACCGCCATGATCCCGGCGAGAGGCGCTCCTATTAATCCGCCTATAGTATAATTTGTCGCCCACCAACCCATTATTACACCGCGTTCTCTCAAGGAAAACCAATTAGAGATATTTTTCGTGAGTGGCGCCCATCCGGTTGATTGACTTAACCCTTGTACAAGAGCAAAGACGCCGAATGCTAACACGAGAGATGATACTCCCATGGCAAATCCTGCAGATATTGATCCCAAGAGCCCGAACAACACGATTTTACGGGTACCTACTTTATCTCCTAATATCCCCCAAATAAATTGTCCTGCGGCGTAAGCAGCAAGATAAACGCCGTCAATAATTCCCATTTGTTCTGCGGTCATTTCAATGTTAGGATCCTCAAGGATTCCAATTTTGGCAATCGAAAAAGAAGCTCTCGTCAGATAAAACCCCACGTAAGCCAACCAGGTGATGCCAAAAACTCTCCAGCGCCAATATTCGTATTTTGCATCCTTTACAAACATATTTTTTCTGCTGACATTTATATTTGTGTCCTCATTTTAAGACTTTTAGATTTTCTGATATCTTACCTACTCAATTGTAATTAGCTTCAAAACCCCACGTTGGATCAACTGAGGGCAGTGCCAATCTACCACTACCACGTTTAAATAATAATAGATGCGCCCAACGCGATTTTTCAAAATCTATTACAGAAACTTTATCGAGCATGGCTTGATTTATATGAACTGTGAACTCCTTTTTAAGCGATCGTATTTTTTCTTCGAGAAGCGTTTGAGATTTTTCTATATAAGCATAGCGTTTTGTCAGATTTTCAAATTCTCTGAACGTAGGCTCATTACCGTTAACGGTTTTAAATCGAGATTTATGATTATTAAAATAATTCAACGCCGTAGTTTCGTCAATTTCCACGTTCTTCGTAAAGAATCGCCGTGTTTCTTCATAAACCCATTTATCACGCCACATCTGTAATTGTTCCCGCACATCAGGCGATTTATCTAATCCTTGTTCTGCAGCTTCTTTTGCTAAAAAGTAGTCCCGAATGGAGAGAGCTATTTGATGTTTAAGTTCCCTACGGAAATGCTCTGCTTTTGAAGGATCAATTTTCACGGAAGCGGGATTAAAATGAGTTATAAATACCTTTAGCGACCACTGCCCACCATCAAAGATAATAAACGTTTTTTCCAAATTATCATTCAAATGTTGCATTGCCGGTTCGGTATTGCCTGCCTTTTCAAGAGATTCTGAGAAGCTGTACGCGTTCTTACCTTGCTTCCTCCATTCGGCTAAAGCATCAGCAAATATTTGAAACGTTTTGCCTTTCGTAACGACATTCTTAGGCGTCATAAAATTTGAGACAAACTTTGTGGTCTCTAAATTGAGCTTTCGATAATATAGAATTTGTTCATACCGCTTATAAGTATATTGATAGTCATAATCCGAAATCCCTTCCCTCAGGATATCAGTCACCTGAAACAAATAATACGCCCGGTTGTATTCTACGGGCTCCGAAAGTTCGCCGATTTCAAGATTTTTAATTGACTCCAGCAGCTCGGGTGGAAAATCCATCCATGTCAGGTAGTCTGTTTCCAAATTTTCTTGAGCCATCTTTGTGTTTCCGCGCTCCTGCATTGCTCGGAATAAATATTCGGACGCCTCCAATGTGGGCCTTACCCAGTATCTGAGCTTCCATCCTACCGTTGATTTCGAAATGGCTTCTTTAATTTCTTCGGGCGATATTTTTATCTTTTCATCTACTTCGTTCTTAAAGATCTCTTCCACAAGTAGTTCTTGCAGCAATCGTTTTTCGAGAATTTGCAAGTGTTCCGTTTTGTCCAACCCTAAACGATAACCTTCCAAGGAAAGTAATTTTTCATTGATCATAAAATCCAAATAGGAAAGTTTTCTGTCAGGATTCTTTTTTAAGTTTGCAAATCCAAATTCATAGTTTAATAAAAACTCCGTAACATTAATTGTGTGCTCTCCAACTTGTGCCAGAATATCCGTTTCTAATTTATTTTCTTGTTTGCCGCAGCCACTAAATGATATAAGCAGAAGAGTAATGACTACTGAAATATCAACAAAATTGAATTTAATTCTAACCATATAAAATGCTATCTACAGTTGCTGATAAGATACTGAATAAAATTAATCAAAATTTTAAACCGAGGCTAAAATTATGAACCGTATTCAGTATCCCCCAATTAACATAACCATAATCAACTACTATTTTCATGGAGGAACGTGACGGAGAAACACTTAAGCCGGCGCCTAAAGACAATCCGCTTGTACGATCAGAGAGAAATAGAGATCGGTATCCAGCCCGTAAGGCAAATGTCTTGTGTATCAGATATTCGGCGCCAAGATTTATGGTTTCTTCATCATTATTGGGATGCAATAGATCTACCGCAAGGATCAAATCGGTTTGATCGGAAAGCACCGGACGGTCATAGGAAATACCGAAGCGAAAAAGGAGCGGCAGTGTAAAGGAGTCCGTTTCATAACTTACCGGAATATTTTCGACCCCTTCATTGAGAATATCCGGATCAAGTACATTGCGTATATCTCTTCCGGAAAGCCGCATATCTGTACCAAAATTAGAAATGCTGAATCCCATTTTTAATCCGTCAAATTGTGTTGTATACATCCCCCCTACGTCAATAGCAAATCCGGTAGCGCTGCTATTCCAAATTCTCTGGTTAATATATTTTGTATTTATCCCGAATGAAAACCTATCTGTTAAATTTAGAGCTAACGTAACGCCAACAGCCAAATCCTGAGCAGAGTAAAATTCTCCCGTTCCTTGTTCTTGCCCGACTATCCGCACCGGTTGCTCATCCGTTCCAAATACGATAGTATTTACGCCCAGTACAAAGATTCCACCAATTGGCGTAACAATGCCGGTATAATCGTAGTTTGTATCCAATAGCCAATTAATATGAATAAAACTTGCTTCGAATCCCGAGATTTTTCCGATACCGGCCGGATTCCAATACATCGCTGTAGCATCGTCTGCCAGTGAGACAAATGCACCACCCATAGATTGAGCGCGCGCGCCAACACCAATTTCTAAGAATGCGGCAGCGCTTGTTCCGACGTTAGTTCCGCTATTACTGAATACTCCGCTTTTCTGAGCAGACACCTCGTTAAAAAGGGCGAAAAATAGCAGGAGAACCGCGAATAGAAATGTTCGATATGAATCTATAAACGTTAGTTTATCCAGCTTATTTCCAAACACACTTCGTATTGTCATCGTCTCATCTATTTTATAATTGCGAATTTACCCATTTTTTGGCCAATTCCGGGCGCTTCCACGTGAAAGAAGTAAATACCATATGCTATCTCAAGTCCATCGCTTGTCGTTAAATCCCAAGATTCACGACCATTATCCCTAAATCCAACATGTTCAATAACTTGTACTAATTTTCCGCTGACTGTGAATATTCGTATCGTACACTCAATCGGCAGGTTAACAAAATCAATTCGCCTCTCACCCCTTCCGGTCAAAGCGGCTGCTTGTTTTCGCTCTAAAGAATTAACCGCTACGTAAGGATCAGGAACTACGAAGATATTATCCAGTACATTTTCTGTTTTGGGTGCGCTCTCTTCCCATCCCCTCATCGAAAATTCATAAATATCTCGGGAGGAGAAAGGTTTTATTGTTTTTACAACTAATTTATCACCCTGTTTAGGTAATACGGGATCCAATCCGGTTACAATATCAAAATTTATTTTCCAAGTAGTCGTAATATTTCTGCTACCCAAGCGTTCTGCGATAATGGTTATCTCATCACCGACACTAAGAGTACTATCTTTAACAGAACCTGTTTCTACAAATAGAAATTCCAACTTCAGATCATCAGTAGTATTCCAAACTTGAAATTTAACCGGTATTCGAAAAGCTGCGAAGGATGAAAAAGAAGTGTCGGCAAAATCATCAAAAATTCGAATTTCGAAATCAAATGGCGCTCTTACTACCGGAACGCCTTCTGTCACATCCAGGTTGGTCTTTCCTGTCCATTCAATACTAACAATCTCCGCTGCTGCATCATTTACGAAATCGAATTTCAATCCATCAACAACCACTATCTCAAGTTCTCCTGAATCAAATTGGTCTGCGCCGCCAGTGAGCAAGATTTCTCCGGATACCTGATCAATAATTGTGTACTCTGTGGTCAGATGCTCCAAAGTTGAATCATCAGTAAAAAAGATTTCGTAATTTCTGTTTTCAATATCATTCGGATCAACAATTTTTACTATTACACTGCCCGTGGCTGCTCCCTCAATATGTTCTATGCCGGATTCAAATACAGGAGCTTGATTTCCCGCAGCCGGCTCTCGAGGAACTACAACAGCGACATTTCGCTCCAGAGAGATCACGTTACCAAGAATATCGACTTCAATTCGTTTCCTGGATTCGGTAGGAGAAATCGGCTCAAGAAATTCTTTATCGGAGATACCACGATCAAAAAAATCAATGTCGTAACCCAGGTCTACAGAAACGACGGCATAATAGTATGTTCGTCCATTATCCACTGTTGTATCAATGAATGAATGCTTTAGTCCTGTATCGTCGCCCATATCATAACTTATTCCCAGACCTTCAAGCGGTATTGGATGAGGCCCCACAAGTCCATCAATCTTGTCGAATTGCGCAATAGGCTCCCATAGAAGAGCATTCCCGAATGCATCCGTGATAGTTTTGATAGAATTAAAAAACGGGTCGGTTGATCTGTAAATTTTATACATTCCAAAATCATTGCCATAAATCGGGTCACGGGAACGTTCAGCAGCATTATCCCATAATAAAAATACTTTACCATCTCCCGCGGTTGCTTTCAATGTAGAATTTATTGGAGGTTTTACAAAATTGAAATCGGAATCATAGATTCTCTGCATAGTTCTTTTGTTTCGAAGAATATCTTCAAAGTCATTACCAAATAAATTTGCAATGGCAAAACTCTCTGTAGCGCCGGGCTGAATATCAAAAAATCCGCTACCGTATGTAAAGGATATATCAAAACCGAACTTTGGTTCATTAAACGTACCGGGTACTATCTTTGTCTGCCAATAATCTTCATCATCCCGTGGAACAAAATTTCCACCTGTTCCACCGCCGAAAAAACTTGTTAAACCAATCTGGTCTATTTCGTCATTATCCGTAAATTCAAAATTAGGTTCTCCAAGATCATGAATTCCATTCCCCTCTGTACCATCGGGATCCGGACCCGGATATCCCGGGTCAAAAGGCCCCAACCCATCAGAACCAACGTCATCGTTAAGATCCTCAACATCTAAATTCCCATTACCGTTCAGGTCTTCACCTGTATCTAAAACACCGTTTAGATTTAAATCCTCAAAATCCCAGGTACCGCTACCGTCGCTATCAGTAAACGAAACCCAGTCACCGTCATTGTCGATACCGTCTTCCTGACTCTCATCAATCAATCCATCGCCATCGTTATCAAGTCCATCAATGAGACCGGGGCTTTGCAGGAACGCAAAACCAAAATACCCTGTCTTCCGTCCTTGAAGATCTAATCCATCCAAATCCCATTGAAAAGTGATGTCATCATCAATATCAAAATCTGAAATATCATCTTCTGAATCTCCCCGTCCAACATCTGCATCTATATACATACCTACAATATTCTTGTTCAGCGGTTTTCCGCTGACATTTTTAATTTGGTAGATAGATATAAGAATGTCTTCTGCCAGGGGATTACTCCACTGAAAATTGCGTACTTCCACCTGCAGCCCTACACCCTGACTGCCGCCTTGCAAAAATGGTGTGGGGTCATCAAAAGGGAAATATGGAAATTCATCATTACTCCGATCATCTATAACATAATAACTTTCTTGATCGGCTCGAACAAAGGCTCCAAAAAGACCATTCCATTTATTGCGTCGAGTCCCTGCTTCTCCCGGGAAACTCCCATCAGGCCAATCGAATGGCCATGTTTCTGGTAAATGACTCATTGCCGGAAACTCTACTTTATTTATTAGTTGCCGGTCTAACTCGCCGTTATTGTTTAGATCTTCACCCTCGTCTAATATTCCATTGCCGTTAATATCCTCATCCACTCCGAGCGTTATTTCTCCATCGTTAAAATATCCAGGCAGGGGTTCCCATCCCCAGTTATGGTCTTCGGGAGAAGGCACATCACGACTGCCACCTGTATATCTGTCAGATATGATATGAAGTGTATCACCGTTATCGGTAACAACTTCCGAGGCTACCCAGAATATGAATTCAAATCCGTACGTTACGCCACTACCTGCAGGCCACTCCATTCGTGCTTCCGCTAACGTTCGGCTTCCAATATTTCCAAAATTTGAATAGGCGCTACGAATAAGATTTCCTGTGTGAACTCCGGTTCGATTAAGAAAAAAGCTAAAAGACGGTTTGGTCAATTTTGATGTATCGCCTTTATCTTGCGCATTTAGCTGAAATGCAAAAAGTAATATCAGTATAAGGTGAAATCTTAAACTCCCCATAAACGTTTTCTTAAGATTTTTTCTATCGATTTTCATATCCTTTATTTCCCAAACGCGATTGAAAGCCCTAATTCAACTTTGCGCGGCTCAGAATACCAGTCCTGACGAATATCTACATCCTGCAGTGTGAAAAGATTTACAAGCCTGGCTGTATCTAATTCTTTTTCTATTTCAAATCGATGGTCTCTGCCGGCTTTTCCGGTTACAGGGAAAACAGTTAGTTCGTTGGCTTTATCATAAATATTAAAGACTCGCAGGAATAATGATGCGGATCTTTTACCAAGTAAGAAATTCTTTCTTATAAACATATCAACACTGTGTTGCAATGGCTTATTTTCAGTATTTTTAAACTTGGATTTTATATCTAATCTTAATAGTTCCGGCGTATAAGGCTGACCGCTGGAAAATCGCCCTATGAAACTGACTGTCCAGGCATTAATATTTCCTGCCAATGTAGCATTTAGTGTATGCCTTTGATCCCAGTCCAAAGATAAAAGCTGCTTTTCCGCATCCTCAATAACTCCTCCCGCCGCGCCTGCTGTTTGAATAATAGCAATGTTGTTTGGATCAGATTCACTGCCCCTACCTACTTGAAATGTGTAATCGAGCGAACCGGATAAAAATCCGCCGACTTTCGAGACAGCCAATGTAAACCCTCTGTTTGTACCATTATCAATGTTGACTCTTTGTAAGTAGCTACTAAAATTACCAATCTGTCGTACAATTTCAAGACCAACAAGATTCTTGAAATCGGAATAAAAAATTGTCAGGTCGAGACCAATATTATCAAAGACCTCCTGCTGTAAACCAATTTCATACGCTACTGTTTTTTGCGGCTTCAGATCCGGATTCCCTACAACAGGTCCGCTTATACCGCTTACTTTGTATTCTGAGTTATCGAAAATAAACTCAAATGGCGGAGTCTTAAAGAAATGACCATAAGCTACGTGCAACACTCCTTTATCAGAAATTGGATATGCAATGCCAAACCGGGGACTAAGCTGTTTTTGTGTCTTCACATCCTGTAATGAAGTAGCGCTCAGGAGACTGACACTCCCTAAAGCGGGATTCACTCGTGGATCTACGAGTGTGCTATGATCCGGACTAAACCAATCAAACCGCAGACCCATATTTAGAATAAGCTCGTTTAGTTCAACAGTATTTTGCGCATATAGAGCCAGCTCGGTAGGTTTATGATCATATCGAATATCACTAAATCCGGTATTGCCGGTTAAGGTCAATTGCGGCGCTACCAGTAATGCTTCCCTTGATTGGCTTAAGAATTCATCGAAAGATAGAGTGGCATCCGAGGGGAAAAAATTAGACCCTACTGCGGCATCATCGGAAAATTCCGGCGTAGTGCTTCTGAAGGAAACTCTGTGCCTGATAATTTCGCCACCAATCTTGAGAAGATTAGTATTATCAATCTGCCATGTAACATCTGCTTTTGCCAAAAATTTATCGTTTTCAATCTTTTCGATTCCGCTCTTGGTTCCTCCAAGATTAAAACGGTCACGCGACGGAGAAACTGTCTGCAATCGTTCGTCGATAATATCTTCGAATAGAAATGATTCGTTTCTGCGATTTGTGTAACTGAAGGCGACATTGTAAAACATATTTTGACTTAGAGTATGGTTGAAATTTAATAAATGAATCTGGCTTCTCTTCTTCGAATTTTTCAATGCATCAGGTGTAAACCGATAATCATCATCGTAAATTTTACCTGTTTCATCCTCAAAGAATAAACCATATGTGGCATTCATAACCTGATTAATTTTGTAGATTAACTTTAAGTTTAAGAATAATCGTTCTTTCGGATTCATAGGAACAATTGATCCATCACCGGTCAAAAGAGAATCAGGAATAGAAATTATATCATTTTGTACAGAAGGATCATTAGGGAATTTTCTTCTAAACCAGGTATCGTAAGCCGAAATTTTCCATCCATCTTCGGGTAGAGCTAATTGCCTGCCTGTTAGGAACCCATCATCAACCAAATGACGACCATAAAAATAAAATCCCAACTTTGAACTGCCGGCTATCGGTCCGCTGATATTACCCTCAATATTGCGCTCATTAGTAGGACTGAAATCATTTGCTCCTAAAAATATATCGTTATTACTACTTATTCTATCTCCCGAATAAAAAAGTATTGAGCCGGTATATTTAGTGCCGGGATTTTTCGTAATAACGTTGATGACTCCGGATTGTGCTTGTCCGTATTCTGCGTTGAACGTTCCGCTAATCACTTGTAACTGTTGAATATTACCGCTTTCAAGACCTATTAAGCTTCCACCGCCGGATGAAAATTGGTCGCTTATCGGAATTCCATCCACCAGGTATGCCACCTCGTTCGTCCTCCCGCCTCGGATGTGAATACCGCCGCTTCTGTCAAGAACGACACCTGCCTGTAATTGGACTAAGTCCGTCAAACTTTGTACGGGTAGTTCATCAATTTGTTCAGCGCTCATAATTGATGCTGAATTTGTACGTCCCATTTCGACAATTGGTCGTTCTGCAACTACTATTACTTCACCGCCTTCAATCATTTTTTGAGATAAGTTAAAGTTCTGTGTTGTGGTCAAGTCAACACTGACTTCCACTGATACCGATGTTGAAGCATATCCAATGTACGAAGCATTCAATATATGTTTCCCCGGGAAAACATTGAGTATTATAAAATACCCATCTCCATCTGTCGCAGCGCCTAAAGTTGATTCGAGGATTTTGACGTTTACACCGGGCAGCGGAGTTCCGGTTTCCGCATCAACTACGCGCCCCTTTAATTTTCCTTTAGTTCCGGCATACAGCACAGATGAAGAATGAAATAACAGGATACTCAGGGTAAAGATGGATAGATACAAAAACGCTTTTTTAATAAATGTGAAAGTTCTATCCAAATTGTATATCAATTCAGGATCTAATTATAATTTTTTTACAGCTCTCTAATAAGCAGTAATTATCTATAATAAAATTAAAAGGGGAGAATATAATTTTCTCCCCTCTTAATGTTTCTTCCACAGCCTATGAAATCCTTTCGGTCAATATAAGCTGTTTAAAACTCATCTTCATCATATTACTTAAGATAAAGCATGCGTTTTATTATACTTGATTGAGCATTGACACTTGCTCCGGACCCGAAAGTGAGTTTATAAAAATAGATACCACTCACTACATCTACTCCGCTTGTATTCTGTCCAAACCATATTGCAGTGTGAGAACCTGCGCTTTGGCTTGTATTTACAAGGGAGATTATTTCCTTGCCGAGAATATCATAAATAACCAATTTTACATCTCCGGTATTGGCAAGTGTGTAATTGATTGTAGTAGTGCCGTTAAACGGATTCGGATAATTCTGTGCTAAAGTGATAGCCTTTGGTAGGCTGGCAACTTTACTGTCTTCAACACCGGTTATTACTCCGGCATTATCGACATCAACAGCGGATGGACTGAAAGTCGTGAAGCTGTTGGCTCCATCCGGAGGAGAATAAATTCTAAACGCTTCGAATGAACTATTAACGATCATAACATTACCGGCTGCATCAACACCAACGTCGCGGATGCTATTTCCAGCACCGCCACCAAGGTCTACGGTACCGGTATCAACTACCGACTGAGCTGCAGCGAAACTTGCTCCTAAAGCGCCAGTGCTCATATTGTATGCAATGACATTGTGCAATGGTCGTTCTGCGCCTTTACGAGTTACATAAACTCGGCCGCCTGCCTCGTCCAATGCGAGTCCGTTGAAGTTCGTCGCTTGTGTGCCATTAGTATTTTGTGGCTCGGTATGATCTGGTGCAGAATTGAGATTCACATGCCATACTTCAACCGGTGATGCGCCAGAAATATCCCATTTACTTAGTCCGAAAACATTATTGGCTGATGCTAATGTATCATGAGCTTGCTGTACTACATATAGAAAGCCAGCAGCGTCTATTTCTATGCGAAATGGATTACTCAATGTTGTTGTAGGAATTACTACCGTTCCGGAGCCTGTGAAAAGCGCATTTGTCTCGCCTAACGCATAACTCTTGATCTCTGCCGTATCAAATCCGTCACCGTCAGTGAAACTGTCATTATCCGAACCGGTTCTTGCTCCGGTCTGTTCGACTGTATATAACACCCGGTCTGCACCCGTACCAACAACTATAGCGTCTGATATGGGGTTGTGGTTTGATAGATCAGAGAAATCCAATAAAGTAACGACACTACCTGTTGAGAAATCAGCATCACCAACTGCTATTCCACCTTTTTTAGGCGTATCACGGTTACTTGCGAGACTAAATACATAAACCTGATCATCGGGTCCAACTGTTACACCCCAAGGAGATCCTTCATCGGAAAATCCTGCTGCCCAATCTACATCTGCATTACCTGATGCAAATGCAACTGATTGTTGACCACCACGATATTTTCCGAAAGAGTCGTGTAGATACAATCCTCTATCGGTCTGAATTCCACCTGTATTTCCGGATTTTCCTCCTGTACGTTCGGTAACATAAGCTGTACCGAATTGAGTGCTGCCGTTTCTGTTATTTGATGCAACACCCGAAGAACTCCAATACCAACTATCAGGACCGGTATCAAAACTGAGCAGTTCATATCCTGAAGAACCTGTATCGTCTGATGCTAATATTTCTATAGTATATACTCCTGATGTAGCGCTGCCTCCTGCGGCAAAGCTTCCATCCCATTCTACATCGTTAAATCCTGTTAATGTTCCTGCATTACCGCCTGCAATGGTAATGGTCTGAACAACACTGCCAGTAGAATTATCTGTAATAGTAATAACAACAGACGTCGCGTCCTGATTAAGATTGTAAGTAATTGTAGCGGGAAACGTTCCGCTATAAGCTACTGTAACCGACGAAGCATAAACATTAGCTTTTACTTCCGTCACGCCAAACAATAAGGCCGTGAGCAGAAATATCATCGTTACTGTTTTTTTCATCTTTTTACCTCCATGAACCATTTTGTATCATTCATTTGATTTTGGCACTGTGCCAATCCACATTTCCTTGGATTTACTTTCTCCTTATTGATTATAATAATTATTATTAATCGACAATTTTAAACTCCTTGCTGCAAATCCTGGCCATTATTCTTCGCCGAGATTAAGTTCGAAATTTCATATAGCATTAGTTCCAATATCATCAACTGAGATATCCGTGCCTGACAGGAATAGCTCCCCAATAGATTTGTTGGAACTCCGGTTGCAAGTACATATTGAGAAACGTCAGCTAATGGTGACGGTGAGAAATTCGTGATTCCTACCGTAATTGAACCATGTTCCTTCGCCGTCTTTAAGGCGGATACAACTTCCTGTGTTTCACCTGAATGTGAAATTCCGATGACCATATCCCCCCTATTAAAGGTAGACATAACATTTTGGATAATAGAACGATCACTCAAAAATGTGCTGAAAATTCCAAGGCTTCCGAGAGAATCACAAAAAATATGCGCTACTCCTGATGAGCCGCCTAAACCTATCAATAAGATCTTACCTGCCCGAGAGATCTCGTAAGCAAGTGTCTTCATCGTATCTTCATCAAGATTGCCAAGAGTAGATTCCATCTGGTGTTGAAAATTTTTCTGAAGGACTTCCTTGACATTGAATTTGCCTTCATTTTTATCTACGTCAATATACGCTTTCTTACCACTGCGAAGAAGTTCCGGAACAAGAGAGATTTTAAAGTCCGCAAATCCTAAATATCCTAATGACCTGCAAAACCGTAGAACAGTCGCATCGCTGGTTCCGCATTTTTTAGCGAGTCCCTGGAGGGAGAGAAGCACTGCTTCATCCATGTGATTCTGAGTGTAATCGGCCACACGCTTTTCTGATTTCCTGAGGGAATTATATCTATTATTTATCAGAAAAATCGGGCTTTTTGTATCAGTATTCGAGATTGCTCACCTTATAATTATGGCTAAAAGTATATATTTTAACACAATATGTAGTTACTACAACATAAACAGACATATATATGTTTATTTTACTACCTTCTTAAACAATAGTTACAATTTGTGCAAATAAATGTCAAGCTAAAATTATCTGAATAGATCAGGATATTTAAATTTTGAGACACAATTCTCAGGTAACTCAATACTAAACCATTTATAGATAGGCTAAATAATAGTCAGATATTGATTGTTCTAACATTTAAAACTTTTATATTATTCACGGATTAAAAGAGGGGAAATTTTGGACACCAAACATATAAATATTTTTGACGAAGCTACTTTTACTGATAACGGAATTGTGACAAAGGTTTTATCCGAGACAGAATCCGCAAAATACGTATTATTCTGTATGAAGAAAGATACAGAATTATCTGAGCACACATCAACATCGGAAGCAGTTGTAACGGTGGTAAGCGGCAAAGGAGTTTTCACATTAGAAGGAGAAGTGATTCAAATGGTTCCGGGTGTTTTCATCCCAATGGAGCCGAATGCGAAACACGCTATAAGCGCCGAAGAAGACTTGATCTTCGTTTTAGGACTTACGGGATAGATTAAAATCTCAGCATGACCAATCAACAAAGTCTTCCAAGGCAACTGGAATTCAATTTCGGCTTTGTAAGAGCTTCGATTCTTTTAGCTTTGACGGCCGGATTTGCGATAGCAGCTCATCTTTCGTTCACAATAGGGTTTGATTTCCAAATGAGTAAAGGGTTTTACGCCTTTATTCAGATTCACGGGCACACACAACTTCTCGGTTGGCTCGGCCTGATGATAATCGGAATCAGCCTTCATTTCATTCCGAGGCTCACTCATTCTCCAATAGGAAACCCCTCAATTTTAAAACGTATCTTATTTCTTTTAACGACAGGACTCGCGTTACGGATTCTTGCGGGCTCTGTCCTACCCTATTTGCAGAGTGGGACAGCCGGATATTTTATTACATCTATATTTATAGCCTTATCCGCGTTATTTGAATTAGCCGGAATACTTCTTTATCTGTACACGTTGATTTCAATTATCAAAAAATCGATAAAGCTTTCGGACGCTTTTAATGATGTCAAACCGTTCCTGTTCGTGATGGTTTCCGGATTCCTCCTTTATGGCCTGCTAAATACCTTATTAATTATGCTTATGATATTCACGGGCGACTCAGTACTTGACCAGAATTGGAATGAGATTCTCACACGTTTGTTTCTCAGCTTGATCGTCCTGCCGATTACTTTTATTTTCTCCATACGACTTTTCCCACTTTTGTTCAGTGTAGAACCTATGAAAAAAGTCTCCGTGTATCTCGGTCTGTCGTATGGAATTTCAGTATTTGTTGATATCGTATTAAGTTCAGTGGGTTTATTGGGGATAGATAGCCAATTGACGAATTTTCTTTTGACCTTGAGTGGATTTCTCATTCCATCGCTTATAATATACCTCATCCTTTCACTCAAAATTTTGAAATTACCTCTAATCAACAGGTTGCCGACTGAAATATTGAGCGTGGCGGAAAGATGGTCTTATATTTCGATACGAGTAGCCTATTTATGGCTGCTTTTGTCTTCCATATTAGAGCTGACCTCACATTTTCAGATGGTTTTAGGATATGACGTAGTTGCAGGAACCGATGCCATCAAACATATACAGCTGCTCGGATTTGCTTCTATGCTTGTTTTTGGGGTTGGCTCCAAAATGCTGCCGGGATTTATCGGTCGAAGAGAAATTTACTCTGGAAAACTCGTTGTCGCCGCATTCTGGCTTCTCCTCTTATCGGCAATATTCAGGGTAACCCCTGTTCTGTTGCCGTACGCAGTTGTTGAAATTATCCCTTATGGGGAACAGCTGATGGGAGCGATGTTCGCCCTGTCGGGTATATTGGGAATGATAGCAATCGCTGCGTTTGGATGGAATTTAAGGAAAACAAATCTCTTCCAATCATAAAAAATAAAAGATTGTCAGGCATTATGCCGTATAAATATTTATATTTCTACCTGAACAATTCGAGGAGAAATAATGGAAATAATAAATATCGCTGAAAAGCTGGACTCTTTCAGTGATCATTGGAGCCCTAAAATTATCGCGGAACTCAACGGACAGCATGTACGACTCTCAAAGTTTAAGGGTGAATTTATCTGGCATTCTCACGAAAATGAGGATGAGATGTTTCTTGTCATAAAGGGGATTTTAACACTCAGTTTTCGGGATGGTGATAAAATTCTGAATGAGGGTGAATTTATAGTCGTACCCAAAGGAGTTGAACATAAGCCTTCTGCGGAGGAAGAAGTATCCGTTTTGATGTTCGAACCTGCATCTGCACGCAACACAGGAAACATTGACGACGATTTTACCGTAAATAACTTAGATCGGATTTAATACTTTAATACGGAGCAGTGATTTGAAAAATCATATTCAGCTTGCAATAACCGGATCAAAGGACTATTGGTCGTTGCCCTCATCCACCAACTTTCTTTCTTATATGGAGGAAGCGGGCAAGATTGCAGAATTGTATGTATATCCCGGAGCAGCGCATGCTTACGCTCAGCCGTTATTCAATGGGGGCAAAATACTACGATAAAGAAGCTACTCGGCTTACGTGGCTCCTTACTGAGGATTTTCTTAAAAGGCACCTATAGCCCTTCGTTCGGGATAAATTAACCGGAACTGAATTACTAAATCTATTGATTTAGCTACTTTCGTAGATTAAGTTTCACACTTAAATTTAAATGGTAAAGGACGAAAATGATTACGTGTGAAAAATGCGCAACTGAAAACAATGATGCTTCAAAATTCTGTTCAAAATGCGGAGATTCTCTGCAATCTATAGATAAAACCAAACGATTTTGTTCCACTTGCGGCAGCGAAGTCCCGCTTGGTTCTAATTTTTGCATCTCCTGCGGAGCTGAAGTGTCAACCGGAAAAGGGGCTATCAGACCTGACCGAACGCAGGCGAAGGCACAGAAAAAACGAGTTTCTAAAGCAATTCCTACCAGGAGAAAAAACGGTGTTCTTGCATTGTTAATTTCAGTGCCTGTGCTTTCTATTCTTTTTTACCAAATTATGCAGCAGGAAGATTCTACTACTACTCGTATTGATCTCAACACTGTGTCCGGAATGTCCGCTCCACGGGGCAACCGACCGACAATTGATTCCGATGCTATGGCGCCTGTTATGCAGAAATTAGAAGAACTTAATGACCGCATAGATAGTGACCCGAACGATTTTCATGCTTATCTCGAACTTGGAAGTATGTACGCCACCATCGGCCGTTATGAGGAAGCCAGCGAGTATTTTGAAAGTTACGTTGAGTTACAGCCGGATGACGGACGAGTCAAAATTTCTCTTGCTGAGATGTACGCAAACTCGGGAAATACGGAAAAAGCGAAATTCCATCTCGAAGAAGCCTTAAGAGTTGATCCAAAGGATGAATTCGCGCTTTACAATCTTGGTATCATTTTAGCGACTATGGGCGACAAGACAGGCGCACGTGAGGCATGGGAACAGCTGGCAGAACAAAATCCGGACAGCGAAATAGGAATTTCCGCCAAAGAAAATCTTGACAATCTGTAGCGAGACTTTTTAAGGAATATCATGTTATTATCAATTTTTATGCTGAAAATATTTTCAATAACGGCGCTTACTACGTTATTGCTTTCCGGTTATCTCGGATTCGAGCCAATGGGAATGCCACATCCGCTTTTTGCGCTTCCCACAATATTATTGATCTATATAAACGACATTCTCACGATTTTCTATTTCGTCCAAACTGGCAGAGGAGTTAAGGACGGCGCCGAAGAAGCCGGCATTGATATTCCCGAACTCACAGAAATTCGTCGGAATCACGGCGTTGCTTCAAAGGGCGCCACAATGAATATCATTTATATTACTATAGCCGCCGTCTTTGGCGGAACTACAGTTTTCCCCTCGTGGGGTTCAACTGTTCATGGAATAGTGGCTTTAATCGTCGTAGTTCTTTATCTGAAAGGAACATTCGATTCGTTCAAATATCTCTGGCGAAACTCGGAATATATGAATACGATTGCTGCGAGTTATCGTGAGGCTATGAACGTTCCCTCAAATGGCAGCAGTACCAAACAGATTGATGAATAATGGAGTAATATCAGTTATCTTGCTGATCCCTTCCTGAAATTTCTTCTTTTCCTTTCCCCATACAATAGTTGTCACCGGATTTCGGGTATGAGTTTTAACTGAAACGTCTTCCAGGTTTCCATGATCGCTTGAAATTATAACGGTGTGTTCGCTCAGATCAAGTGAGTCAAATATTCCGTCTAAATATTCGTCCATTTTTATTACCTGATTGATTGCCATATCCAAATCCTTTTTATGTCCAATAGTGTCTGTTTGGACATACTCGAATAAAGTAAGGTCATGATCTTTTACAATACCCGCAAGAACAATGCCCGACTCAAACGGAGTCCGTTTCTTAACATCATACCCTTCTGCAATCAGATATTCATTTGTGAGATCATGGAAAACAGCTTTCCCGGCGTTCAGATCTTCAAGATAATTTATTTTTATTTCGGCAGTTAACAGTATATGAGTAGTAGCGCTTATCATCTTATCGGGTCGCTCAAAATATTTTCTGTGGTAGGCATTAGCGAATGTTACTTTATTTCCATTATTGCTCAGATCTTTTAAGATATTAGTAGATTGCAATATTGCTCTCAGTGAAGGTGTAGGAAAACCGCTAAGATGTCTTCCGATTTCTTTCTGTGCATTTATTCCTGAAAATAATGAGGTCTGCCCCGTTGCGCTTTGCGGCAAACCCTTTACTCCCAGACAGGCATCTGTTGGGATAGTTATGCCATCATTCTGCGGAGAAATCTCGGGCTCATTATTATCCAGGAATGAAGTGAAATATTTTGAATCTGCAGCGGCAAAAGGGTTTACGCTTTTGTCACGTTTACCAATTCCAATTCCATCTATAAATAAAAATAAAAAACTCAAATCTCTGTTAATCTCTTTCTGAATCTGATTCCGACTCTTTAATAATAGATGTTCCTTGCGATAAAACAAGAAAATCCTGCTAATCTAAATTTTACATCTTATTGCCTTTCAAACCTGCAAAGGATAGTTTTAGCGCTATATGAAGAAAACACTTATTTTACTCCTCATCAGTTTGATAAGCTCTGTTATATGGGCTCAGGACAAAACTGATAATAAAATTATTTCTCATCGTAAATCTTTTTTTCCTATCAGCATAAAAAGTAAAAACCGGCCTACTGTGGCAGTAGTGCTCGGAGGCGGAGGTGCGAGAGGGATTTCCCATATTGGAGCGTTGAAAGTTCTTGAGGAATGGAACATCCCTATAGATATGATAATAGGCGTCAGCATGGGAAGTATTATAGGAGGACTTTACGCCGCAGGTTATACTCCTTCTGAACTTGAGGATTTCGTATTAAGTTCAGATTGGGACGATCTCCTAAAAGATGATTTAGAACGGAAAACTCTTCTTGCAAGTCAACAGGAAGAAGGAGAGAATTTCAACCTTTCCTTTCGATTCAAAGGCATTAAACCATATATACCTTTAGGGCTGTCTTCGGGACAAAAACTTAGAAGACGCTTGAACAGGTTATTTCTTCAAGCCCCTTACAACAGCAGTACAAATTTTGACGATTTTAAAATACCGTTTAGATCGGTCGTATTGGATTTAAATTCCGGAAAGCCCATAGTATTCTCCGAGGGCGATATTGTGGAAATATTAAGAGCAAGTATTGCGATTCCCCTGATTATATCTCCTATCGAAAAAGACGGAATGCTCCTTACCGATGGAGGCATCGTAAACGCGCTTCCAACTGACGTTGCTCGGGATTTAGGCGCCGATATTGTGATTGCGTTCGATGTAGTATCACCTTTGAGAAATCCTGAAGACCTAAGACTTCCCTGGGAAATAGCCGATCAAATCATCACTATAATGATGCAACCCGCGCTTGAAAATCTCCGGAAACTCGCCGATGTATTAGTAACGCCGCAATTATCTTCGAGGCTACCAACAGATTTTTCCAACCTGTCTGAATTGATTGATGCGGGAAGAATCGCAACAGAAGAAATAATCTCGGATATTAATTTGCTTTTAAATGCCGGGGAAGAGGAAAGGATAGGTTTCGCAGATAGCTTGCAGAAAGACTATCAGGATTTAAACCAAAGCACTATCACCATTTCTAAAGTTACCTTATCAGGAAATTCAGAATACTCTACCGAAGAATTACTCAAGGCTTCAGGATTTCATAATAACCGAATTTATAATGCACAATCATTTGATGAAGCTCTCGAATCAATGATAAGAATATACCGTAATGGCGGCTATTCTTTAGCTGCTGTACATAGCGTTTCGTATGACTCCACGTCTTCGTCTCTTGATATTAAAATTAACGAGGGATTGATAAATTCGATCTCTATAGAGGGAAACTACTTTACATCGGATCATGTAATTTTCGGAGAGTTTCCAATGACAGCCGGGGATTTATTCAACATTCGAGAAGCAGACAGAGGATTAAATAATATATATGCCACACGGTTTTTCAGACAAGTTTCACTTTCCGTCGAAAAAGCCGGCGAAGAGCATAAAATAATTCTCAGGGTTGTAGAGCAGCCGTATATCAGAGTGTTAATCGGAATAAGATCTGACCGAGAACGAAACACAATTGGTAAGATAGAAATCAGACATGAAAATTTGTTCGGCAGCGGGAATAGCATTTCACTGTCAGGAACTTTCGGTGAACGCGATATTGCCGTTCGTCTTCGTTATCGTACGCCACGATTGGGAAATAGTTTTCTCACTAATGGAATTAAATTTGATTTCGGCGAAAAAAAACATCATCTATACGGAAGCAATGCTGTTCGGGTAGGCGAATACGAGGAACGCAGATTTGAAGGGTCATTTCTTATCGGCGCACAGGTGAGAAGATTTGGCTCCGCTACAGGCGAAATATTGTTAATTAATTCCAAAATTAAGGGGTTGAGCGAACGCGGATTCGGTGTTGAATCCATAAACGATATAGTTGCCATCAGACTCCGTTCTACCGTGGACCGCCGGAACAAAATTTCAATTCCGACAGAAGGATTGTACAGCCGCTTCAGTTATACTTTTGCTTCCAGGTCGTTCAGCAGCGAAATCGGATACACATCTTTAGAATGGATAATCGAAAATTATAATACGATTAATAATAGATTGACTTTTCGGCCATATTTTAGATTTGCGATCGGCGATTTGACTCTCCCATTTTCCGAACAGTTCCGATTAGGCGGCAGATCAGAGATTTATGGTACAAGAGAGAACAGATTTGTTGCTCGAAAACTCTTTCATACCAGTTTTGAAATCAGGTATCGTATGCCCGTGAATTCATTCGTTAATACATATATCTCTTTAAGATATGATGTCGGGCAGGCTGTGGGAAACCCGGAGACGCCATTTTCGATTGATGATTTCATTTCGGGTTATGGCGGAGCGCTGATCATTGAAACGCCAATAGGTCCTGCCGGTATTGAGTGGGGAAGAAGTTCAGAAGGTATTGAACGATTGTATATTACGGCTGGATACGAATTTTAGAAAGGTAAGTCTCAGCCCTTAAAGCGTAATACCCGCATACCGTTAGCAATAACTATTAAACTTGCTCCCATATCCGCGGCAACCGCCATCCACAGGGTTGCCAGCCCGAACGGCGCCATCAGCATGAATAACGCTTTTATTCCTATAGCGAAGCTGATATTTTGTTTTACAATTTTAAGGGACTTCTTCGCAAGCGATATTCCGAATGGAAGTCTGGTCAGATCATCCGACATAAGCGCCACATCAGCTGTTTCTATCGCCTGATCAGAACCTGCGGAACCCATAGCAACACCAACATCCGCTGCGGCCAGCGCCGGTGTATCGTTCACACCGTCCCCCACCATCATTGTTTTATATCCGTTTCTGGTCAGTTCGGAAACAATATTCATCTTGTCTTCCGGCATCAATTCACCTCGAAAATCGGTTATTCCCGCTACTTCTGCTGCGGCAGCTGCTGTTCTGCTGTTATCCCCCGTAAGTAGTAAAACTTTTTCCACTCCCAGAGATTTTAACTGCGCCACCACTTTATTCGCAATAGGACGAACTACGTCTTGGATTGCTATGACACCGATTGGAGATTTTTCTTCCCATACCAGCACCGCCGTCCTTCCAGCCTCTTCGATTCTTTCAAGTGTTTCCTCTATCTCTGAATTGCAGAGACCTGATTTTTCAAAATATTTGTGATTTCCCACATAAAACTGTTTTCCGTTAACAACAGCATGCGTGCCTTCTCCGGGATGATTATGCAGTTTTTCGCCTTTCACAAACTCGGCTCCCATATTTTCTGCTGCGGTTAGAACAGCCTTTGCAACAGGATGTTCCGATGCCGATTCCACTGCTGCGGCTGTGCTCATTATATTTTCACGAGACATCCCATTTAGCGGCAATATATCCACCACCTCAGGCTTCCCTTCCGTAATTGTTCCTGTTTTGTCCAATATCACAGCGTTAATATTCGCCATCGCTTCGAGATAATTTCCTCCCTTGATCAGAACACCGGACCTTGCCGCACGAGTTAAACCACTCACAATTGTTACAGGAGTGGAAATTACCAATGCGCACGGACAAGCCACTACAAGAAGAACCAAGCTGCGATAAAACCATATGTTGAATGGCTCGTTGAACAGCAGGGTTGGTACTAAAACCATAAAAATTGAGCTCGCTACGACTGACGGCGTATAATATCGCGAAAATTTATCCACGAATTTTTCAGATGGTGATTTGTTGTTTCTCGCCTCTTCCACCAACTTTACGATAGTGGATAACGTGCTCTCTGAAGAAATCCTCGTAACTCTGATTTTAAGAGCGCTGTCCCCGTTTATACTTCCGGCATAAACAGAATCGCCTTCAGCTTTCTCAACCGGAATACTTTCTCCTGTGATAGGCGCCTGGTTTACAAAACCGTTACTTTGTGTTATTTCTCCGTCCAATGGAATTCGTTCACCCGGCCTCACCGATAGAAGTTCACCGACTCCGACTTCATCGATCTTAACCGTTTCAAAATTGCCGTCTTCCCGTATCACTCTTGCGTTTTCGGGAGCCATTCCCATAAGAGAGTGTATTGCTTCTCTGGCTCTGTTCAAACTTCCTGCCTCAAGAAGTTCTGCTATGCTAAAAAGAAATATTACCATAGCGCCTTCAAGCCATTCTCCGATAAAGGCAGCTCCGATAACTGCAACCGTCATAAGGAAATTCATATCGAGAGTAAATGTTTTTACCGCAAAATAAGATTTACGCGCGGCGGTAAAACCGCTCAGGATCATCGCGGCAATATAGAAAGGAAGTACCGGTACATTTATTGTGTCGAAAAGATTTATAGCTGCGCCTGTGGCAATCAGTAAACCGGAAAGCGTTGTAAAAATTACTCTCGTTCGAAGTTTGTTATCGCCCCCAGACTTTTGCTCTTTACCTTCAAGTTCGGCTCTGAAACCTGCTCCGGAAATAGACTGAATGATGGCATGCGAACTCAGGCTGTGTTCGACGGTCAGCCGCTCCCCTATCAAATCAAAATTCAGATTATGGATGCCTTCGACCTTATCGAGCTGATTACGGATAATCTTTTCCTCATCGGCACAATCCATCCCGCTGATCTTAAAACTTGATAGTTGTTTATCGTTTTCTCCGACAGTATAGCCGAGCGATTTTACAGTATCGGATATCTTATAAGAAGAAATAATCGAAGGATCGAATCTGATGCTCATATCGCCGTTCAATACATTTACATCAGCTTCTTCCACACCTTCCAAGCCCACTATAGTTTTTTCAATAGTTTGGGCGCAGTTCTGACAATCTACTCCACGAATTTCTATCTGTGCCGCTTCTAATTCAGACATTGAGATGAATAATTATATTAAGAGTGAAACCTGATAAACGATAAAAGTAATTAAGAACGCTAAAAACAACGGGATAAACGTTGCTAACATTGTCCATTTTACGTTTCTCGTTTCTTTCCAAATTGTTACTATCGTAGTCGAACACGGATTATGAAGAAGAGAAAACAACATCAGGTTCACGCCTGTTATCAGGGTCCAGCCATGGTCAACTACCAATAATTCTCTTAGCTGGTCAAGGGTAGCCAGCTCAAGCATTGCCGACTCGTTCATATACGCCATAATCATAGTCGGTATGACGATCTCGTTTGCCGGAATTGCGATTATATATGTCAACATCACTACGCCATCGAGACCTATGATCCTGCCTAACGGATCAAGAAAGCCTGCAGTAATTGAAGTCAGGGATTCGCCGTTTAAGTCAATATTTCCCAGCAACCATATTACAGCGCCTGCAGGCGCAGCCCAAATGACCGCCCTATAAAGTACGAAAATCGTTCTGTCTATGAATGATGTATAAAGTACCTGCAATATTTTCGGCCTGCGGTAAGGAGGCAATTCAAGAGCGAATGTTGACGCTTCGCCTTTCAAAACCGTCTTGGACAAGAAAAATGAAACAGCGAGAGTAACTATAACTCCGATCACCACGACAGCGGTAACTGTCGCCGAAGCAATCAGCGCAGTGTATTCAGGAGGGAATGCGGCAGCAACAAAGATTATGGAAATCATTATAAGAGTTGGGAATCTTCCGTTACACGGCACGAAATTATTTGTAATTATAGCAATTAGTCGCTCTCTCGGCGAATCAATTATCCTCGTTGAAACAATACCCGCGGCGTTACAACCGAATCCCATACTCATAGTCAATGCCTGTTTTCCATGCGCTCCTACCTTTCTGAATAGCGGATCAAGATTGAACGCCACCCTTGGAAGATAGCCGAAATCCTCCAAAAGCGTGAAAATTGGAAAAAATATCATCATAGGAGGCAGCATCACGGCTATTACCCACGCAAGCCCTCGATAAACACCATGCCAGATAAATCCTGTCAACCACCATGGCGCACCCATTGAGTCAAAGAATTGAGCGGCAATAGCTTCAAACCAAAACAATGCTTTTGCTATCATCTGTGAGGGGACATTCGCTCCCCAGATAGTGATATAGAATATCGTAGCTAACCCTATCATCATAATAGGAATGCCCGTAATGGGAGAGGTTACTATATTGTCAATTGTCTCGCTCCAATCACGAGACTTTTTCCCGCCGAAAACGACAGCTTCACTCGCTATCTTTTCGGCTTCCTCATATATTGATTCGATAATCTCGTCGGAAAAATTGAAATCAGATTCAGCGCGTATCTTTTCAGCATCGTCTAAAAGTTTTACGGTTTTTGCCGTCATGCGGTAGCGGTTTCCCTCGTCCCCTGCTCTATCTGCATTTGCTCCGCAATATTAGTCCAGACGAGTTCCTGTGATAACCTCTCATTTCCTGATAAAAGTTCCATAGCGAGCCATCTTGGATTAGGGAAATCAGGATACGTCTCTTTGATTTTCGGAAGCAGAGAAGCAACCGCTTTTTTCAAATTCCCGTTTAATCTGAACCGTTTTGGCGAAGGTTGAATTTCGCCTGTAGATACCATAAGAACTATCTGCATCAATTTATCTATTCCTTCGCCACTTCGCGCAACGATAGGAACAGCAGGTACACCTAATTTACGCTCTAATACTTTCGATTTAATGCTGATGCCCTTTTTTTCCGCTTCGTCCATCAGATTGATAGCAACAACAACTCTGTCACTAAGCTCGATTACCTGTAAAATCAGGTTAAGATTTCGCTCCAAATTCGTCGCGTCAGCAACTACAATCGTGCAATCAGGCTCTCCGAAGAGTAAAAAATCTCTCGCCACTTCCTCTTCAGGGGAAGTAGAACGGAGCGAATACGCGCCGGGCAGGTCTATCAGTTTTAGCAGATTATCGCCTGCAACGAAACTTCCCTCAGCCCTGGTAACAGTTTTTCCGGCCCAATTGCCGACGTGCTGCTTAAGACCTGTAAGCGCATTAAACAGAGTACTTTTCCCTGTATTGGGATTTCCCGCCAACGCAATTAAATAGTCGTAACCGTCTCCATTTATACCCATTTTTTTACGCTTGTGCGTTGGTGTGCAGCCGCTGGGACCGCATGAATGACATACACTACTCATATATCCTCCGTACAATTATTTTGCCAGCTTCTTCATTTCTCAGAGCGATCATAGTTCCCCGTATCAAATAACTTTTGGGGTCGCCAAACGCGCCTCTACGAAGAAACTTTACATTTACCCCGGTTGTCAATCCCATTTCCATCAATCGCTGTCTCAATAAGCCTTTTGTATTAATCTGTACTACCTCCCCGTTCTCCCCCTTCAATAATTCTGTCATAGGAACCAATTCCGCATTATGAATTTCTTGCTTTATGTCAGCTGTCGTACTCAACTCATCGGCGAGACATAAACTATGCGGGATACTTCATGCCCGATAATCTGTGAATCTCCGTTAACGTCCAATGTTAATGGTCCCTCGAAAGGCTGCACTTCCTTAACTTTAATTACAGTCTTCGGGAAAATTCCTCTGTCGGCTAAGTAGCGCAGTTTTTCCGGGTCGCTGTCTTCTACCAACCGCACCAATAACTTCTCACCTTCATGCGCTTCCGACAGCGGAGATAATTTTTCGTCTTCAACTTTACCCTCTTTAGTGGGAATCGGCGCGCCGTGCGGATCGTGTGTTGGATTTCCGAGCATCTCAACTATCCTGTCCTCAAGGTCTTCCGACAGTATATGTTCCCACTTATCAGCCTCGTCGTGAACCTTATCCCAGCTGACACCCATCGCTTCCTGCAAATAAAGCTCCACAAGTCGGTGATGACGTATCACTTCTAATGCGATTCGCTCACCCGACTTTGTCAATTTTACTATTTTATACGGCTCGTGGATTATGAGTGAAGCCTTCGCCATTTTCTTGAACATATCTGTGACCGATGCCTTCGACACATCCATTTGTTCGGCGATTAGCGTGGTAGTGGGCTGCTCTCCCTCGGAAAGTAGCTTATATATTATCGCTAAATAATCTTCTACCGCATTCGTTACCACTTGTAGCGCCCCTTAACATATTTGTTAGACATACCTAACATAATAGTTAGGTACGCACTTGTCAAGCTTTATATGGTAGTGGGTCAATTTGAATATACTTAATTCTTAAACGTATTATGTACTATAATAAATTGTAGGAACAATACTATATAATAATAGTATAATTAAATGTTGACAATTACATTATAAGTTATTATTCTGTGCTAAGGAAATTATCACTAATTTGGAGGGAACGCATGCAAACTATAGCTGACATAGAAGAGAAAAACTCCGCTCCTCTCAACATATTTATTACAACCTCTTTGAAAGAGAGGCTTGAGCAGGCGACAAGATATCAAAATAAATCGCTGGCGCAATTTACTCGAGAAGCAATTTCAGAGAGATTAAGAGTAGTAGAAAGAGAACAACTAATACTAAGAATGAGAGCAGCTTACAAGGCTAATCGTCATATTTTAGAAGAAGAGGGGAAGGCGTGGGATACTGCCAGTGTTGAGAACATACCTTGAGTGTAGAATCGGGGAGTGTCGAAGAGGGCTCACTTCAAGAACCTTTGTTTGAACGGGGGGAAGTAGTTTGGGTAGATTTAGCAAATTTGCCAATAGCTAAAAGCGAGATGGGCAAGTTTAGACCTGCGGTAAATGTTCAGTGGGAAGTAGCAAACGAAGAAGATAATCCTAACGTAACAATAGTCCCCTTTACAACCAAAGATGGCTTAGAGGGTTCAGACACTCATATCAAAATAGGTAGAGGAGAGGGCGGGATTACGGAGGAGTGTTATGCACTTTGTGACAATATTACAACAGTATCAAAAACCAGAGTAAAGCATAGAATTGGGCATCTCTCGACAGAGAAGATGAATATTATCTATGAGGCAATAAGTATTCACTTAGACATATTGTAGAGCAGAACTAAAACCACTTAATTAATTTTGAGATTATTATGACATTTGCAACTGCAAAAGAAGGTGAATCACTTTACGTTTGCACAAGTATTGGAAACAAGACATATTATTTTAAATGCAGAGTGATTGAAAAAGATGATGATGGATTTATCCTACGTGAAGTTGAAAATATGACGACGAAATTCAAATAATCAATGCACTTATGCTCATTATGCGCGATAATTTTAAAACCAAGATTACCTCACATAAGCGCTTAGATATATCATAATTTTAAGCTCCACGCTCACACAAATAATTTTAGTGAGCGTTTTAAAAAGCCAACTCACGCTGTAATAAATCCTCTATATTCCACAATCAATTAGTTATGCCAGCTGCCATAGCGGGAGTGCATTTTAAGGTCTGATGTATCCTACAGAAGTGGTAGTTAGCAAAATGTAAGGCACACGCAGCTTTCAGATTTATTAGTTTGATGCTGAAAGCGTTTGTCAGCCTTGTAAATCTTCGCATCTGCATACGCATTGTAAGGTTCTGTCTCTCTACATAAGACACTACTCCCAGCCGCCATTTCTTGACTTTGCGGTGTCTAATGCGAATATTACTATCCGCTTATTATGGATAAAAAATCAGACCACAGATTAGGGCATCGGCAGCGGCTTAAAGAGCGTTATCTGAAATCGGGATTGAACGGGCTCAGCGAGTACGAAATAATCGAGCTACTCCTTACTCTCGGAACACCGCGGAAAGATGTAAAAGAACCTGCCAAAAACCTCTTAAAGAAATTTAAGACTCTGCGGGGAGTCTTAGACGCCGATGAGACGGAAATGAAATCTATTAAAGGCGTTGGTCCCAACAATCTTTTCGGACTGAAATTCATTCACGATGTGGCTTCCGAATACCTGAAGCAGAAATCAGCCGAACGGCCTGTCACAAGTTCACCGGAAGCGCTTTATGACTATTTGAAGCATTCGATGTCAGGACTTGACAAGGAAGTGTTCAAGGCTGTGTACCTTGACGCGAAAAACAAAATCATTGAAGTTGTGGATCTTTTCGAGGGAACGGTTGATACAAGTGTTGTTTATCTGCGGGAAACCATCAAAAACGCGCTGAATCATAACGCAGTCTCAATCATATTCGCCCATAACCATCTTTCCGGCGACACAAAACCGAGCCAGGACGACAAGAAAATCACTCAGGAGCTATTGAACGCCTGCGAGCTAATGGAACTGAGGGTTCTCGACCATATTATCATCAGCGACGGCTCTTACTATTCGTTTGCCAATCACGGGCTTATCGAAACCTATCGGTCAAAGTACGAAAAATTCATAAAATCGATTTGAAACCTGATAAATAACATATATTTCGAAAATGGATGTTTCGGTAACATTTAAGTTTAATAAATAATATATTTAGGTATGAAGAATCAATTTCCGATACTCTCTGTTTTTCTGCTCGCTGCTTTCACAATTCTCCTTTCGGGCTGTCAGAAAAAACAGGAGAGAGGAAACGGTCTCCCATTTACGATAGAGGTTTTCGCAGTTGACCCGGCTCCGTTGAACAAAGCGTTTAAAATTGTTACTCCTAAACCGGAAGAAGTTGTTGAAGATGATGTCGAAGTTTATTTTTCAGCGGCTGGGTTTGATATTTCAGAAGACAGGTTTCATCTTCATTTTATACTTGATGACGGAGAAGTGATTGAGCATACCGATTCAAACTCACCCGTGAAATTAGAAAATCTTTCAAACGGGCCGCATATTATTCGAGCATTTGCTGTTGACGAAAATCATCTGAGCATTAAATCTTCCCGAACTTTTGATATGGTCCAATTTTATGTCAAAGAAGCCGTCGGAAATATGCATATTGATAATTCTGCTCCTATGCTTCTTCTGAATGTTCCTTCCGGGACATATGATTTAGGCGAATCGGAAAGCGTGAAACTTGATTTTTGGCTCTCCAACGCCCAACTCGGTATCTTCGATTATAAGGTAAAATATTCTCTTGACGGTCATGAAGGCGAGTTTGAGCTTTGGAAATCTTTTGAGATTAAAAATCTTTCAAAGGGAAAACACAAATTGATACTTGATCTGATAGACCCTAACGGCAAGCCGGTATTAGGAAATTTCAACCATACAATCAGAACTTTCGTAGTAAAATAAATCAGCTGCCGCTCATTTCACACTATATTATACCGAAGGAGATTTGACACTTTGACAAAACTCATTTTCTCACTGATATTTCTTTTATTGCCGGTCTCTCACGCCATCGGACAGTATAATCCTTATCCTGATAAATCGCTGTTCGCTGAAAAAAGGGAAATTTATATGGATAAGATCGGCGATGATGCTGTGGCCATAATTGCTTCTCACGGAGTTTATGTCCGGAATGACGATCAGGATCACGACTATCGTCAGGATTCCAAATTATTTTATCTTACAGGATTTGAAGAGCCTCGGTCGATCGCCGTGCTTCGTCCGGGAGCAGAAAAGCATAAGTTCATTCTATTCGTCCGAAAGCGCGATAAGCTGAAAGAAACATGGAATGGAAAAAGATACGGCGTAAAAGGAGCTATGGAAGTTTTCAATGCAGACACCGCTTATGCCATAGATGATTTTGAGGCTATGCTTCCCTCTCTGCTTAAAGGACATAAAACCGTTTACCATAATTACGGAGCGGACGAAGAATTTTCGGAGATGGTTGCAGACCAATTCACAGCGCTCGCAAGACGCACGGATGCTGTTATGAAAGACGCTGAATATATATTGGGCGAGATGCGCAAAGTAAAATCCAAACGGGAAATTGAATTGCTGCAAAAGGCTGTTGATATTACCGTCGAAGCGCACAGGGAGGCAATGATGTCAACGCAGCCGGGAATGAGCGAATATGAAATTGAAGCTGTAATCGAATACGTTTTCCGTAAAAATGGTTCCCAGAGAGTATCTTATAATTCTATAGTAGGCTCCGGAGCAAATGCAACTATTCTTCATTATAACACTAACGAGATGAAAATGAATAAAGGTGATTTGCTCTTGTTGGACGCAGCTGCCGAGTGGGGATATTATTCGGCTGACGTTACCCGAACATATCCCGTGAGCGGTAAATTTTCCAAAGAGCAGGCAGCTATCTATAAAATTGTTTACGATGCTCAGCAAGCAGGAATGAAAATGAGTAAACCGGGCAACACCCGACAGGATATTTCAGACGCAGTCGAAAACAGCGTAATAGACGGACTTATCAATGTGGGATTACTTACCGGCAGTCGAGAAAAGATAAGAGAAGACAAATCTCACAAGAAATTTTACTTACATGGATTCGGACATTGGATAGGATTAGACGTTCACGATGCGGGCGCCTATACCGTTGACGGAGAATCGGTTGTTATGGAACAGGGAATGGTTTTTACAATTGAGCCCGGTGTTTACATAAATGAAGATGAATCTGTTGACCCTAAATGGTGGAACATCGGCGTTCGTATCGAAGATTGCATACTCATCACGAAAAAAGGGAATATTAATATGAGCAGAGGTGTGCCCCGTAAGATAAAGGATATAGAAAAACTTATGAAGAAAAAGGGTCTCGCCCAGAAAGATTAGTCCTCTTCTTCCGTCACCTCAATCATAAAAAATGATTCGTAAATCGCTTTTTGCAGCTCGGTCGGCTCTTCTATGGGGAAGAGAAAGTATTCTTCTTCAGATGATTCAGCCACTACAACATCTATATCTCTTAACCAATCGTTTCTGACAAGGGTAAATTTCAATTTCTCTCCGGCGTCAAATCTATTCAGCGTTTTAGCGAAATCTGATTTGCTGACACGAAGGTCGTTTATGGCTATAATTTCATCATTAACATTCAGACCGTAATTCCACGCAGGCGAATCGCGCACAACCCGTGTGATTGTTAGTTTTCCCCCTGTTCCGCTTGTAGCAACCCCAAGAAGATCTGTAGCCTTCGAGACTGTCGAAATTTTATCTAACTCAAGTCCGGCATATAACAAATATTTATCGTAATCAATTTCCTTTGTACCGTTTACATAATCTCTGAAAAAGTTATCCAATTTTTTCCCTGCCGCTCTTTGCACTTCTTTTTTGAATTCCTCTTTGGAGAAACCTCTTTTTTTCTTTTTATAGTATTCCGAATAAAGCCGCCTCATAACGTCAGCAAGCGATCTTTCATTTTTAGAAGAGTATCGGATTTCGAGGTCCAATAGCATCCCCAGTAAGTTCCCTTTGTCGTAATAGCTGACCTCACTATTGCGAGAATTTTCATTCGGCTGATAATAGCGTATCCACGCATCAAATGATGCAGCAGATACTGATTGATACTTATCTCCTTTCCGCGTGGAAACTTTTTTAATTAGGGAAGCCATTTTTTCGCGATATTCATCACTTGTTAATAATCCCGCATCCAGTAGTATCCGTGAGCCAAAATAACTGGTGAATCCCTCCATAACCCAGAGAAGTGACGTATAATTTTCCGCTGTGTAGTCAAAGGGTCCCAGCGCCCGTGCCCTGATTCTCTTGACATTATAGGTATGAAACATTTCGTGCGCTACCACACTTCTCCACGCTTTTCTCTTTTTTTCGGGTTGAAAATTCCATCTTCCGTAAATATAAACTGCCGAGTTTAGATGTTCGATAGCGCCTCTGTTGGATTTTGCAAGATGTACTATGAACACATAACGTTTATAAGGTATTTCTCCGAAGATCTTTATCGTACTTTCTGTGATCATTTTTATTTCTGCTACCATAACAGAATCATAATTCCCTTCGCCGTATATGGCAATCTCATGTGGTACACCGTCCACATCAAATAGAAACAATTTCTGATTGCCTATCTCTATAGGGGAATCTATAAGAATATCATAATTAGGAATTTCGAAAGTATATTTATCTTCCGGGCTTGCCTCGAGACCTGTTGAGATGGTAGAAAAATCATCATACGGATCAATCACGAGTTTTGCCCGCTTACCTCTAAGATTATCAACATACATAAATAAACCCGGAGGTGAAGCAAAACCGTGGGAATCATCTAAAAACGACTCTCTTACGCTTTTTTCGAAAGCATAGACCCTATAGCTGATAGTTACTTGTTTTGCCTTTTCGCTGAACACACGCCACGTATTCTTATCTAACTTCTCCCATTTCAGATTTTCAGATTTATCACTGTGAGCAGTGAATCCCTCGACGTTTTTGGGATAATCCCTTACCTTGTAAGAACCCGGAATCCAGACAGGCATCACAAAGTCAATGCTCCTTTTTCGCTCGCCTTTAATAGTCTGAGTCACATGGAAATAGTGCGTCCACGGCTCGGGCATCGACAGGGTGTAAGTTATTGATTGCGAAAATAGAATAACCGGAAGCAGTAAATTAATAGCGAAGGAGGATAATATTTTCTTCATATGTTTATCTCTCTTTTATGGACTTTGAACTGTGGCATTAAGCTCAATGATTTGGGCTCCCCGTTTAACTGATAATGCCACTTCTTCGCCCGGCTCAAGCTGCTGCAAAATACTCATATAATCTTCAATATTAGAAACATCTTTATCACTCATATGAACTATTATATCGCCGTCTTTCATCCCCGCTTTCGAAGCAGCGCCGTCTTCTTTGACACTGCTGATTTTTAACCCATCACCTGAATAACCATAGTCGGGTAAGATTCCAAGGATGACCCTAAAGGACATCTGATTCGGCTGAATATAAGGACTCTCGTCCATAATCTGTTCGGATGTCTCTTCAAATTCATCGAGCTCATCAAGACCCCAAACCAGGTTTCTTACCAGATTAATAATGCGTACTTCACCTTTTAAGTTTATTTTCTCCCAGTCATCTGAGGGTCGATGATAGTCGCTATGCGTTCCGGTGAAAAAAAATGTACTGGGAACACCCTTATTTCTAAACGAGAAGTGGTCCGATCTTCCTCCTGAAAGTTTGGTTCGATCGATCTTTAAGCCCACGCTCAAATTCGCCTTCTCCAAAATCGCTTCCCAGAATGGAAAAGCTGATATCCCGTTGATTACGACTGATGTATCTGTATCCCTGCCTATCATATCCAAATTCAACATTGCGATTGCATTTTCAAGAGGCATTAACGGATTATTAACATAATGATTTGAACCAAGTAATCCCGATTCTTCTGCGCCGTATGCCTGGAATAAAATTGAATGGCGGAGTTTTTTTCTGTTCGCCGAAAAATACTCTGCCAATTCCAACATCCCGGCTGTCCCTGAAGCGTTGTCATCCGCGCCGTTGTGCACCGTTCCATATTCATCCGGCGCAAGAGAACCCTGACCGCCGATACCGAGATGATCATAATGAGCGCCTATAATAATGTAGTCATCTTTTAATTCAGGGTCACTTCCCTCTAAAAAAGCCATAACGTTGAAGCTGTTTTTTGGAATAGGCACAATGTCCGATTCTATGGTGACAGTTACTCCGGGAATGTTTTGCGACATCGGCACGCCTGATTCGTCCAATTCATTCCCTAATTCAGTGATGGTCTTATTGAGAGGCGCAATGAGTCTGTTAACCGCCGTTCTCTTCATGGTTATTACCTTAAATCCAATATCAGAATATCTTAAATAATTGAATTTTATTAATTCATCTATTTCATTCTCTTTCAAGGGAGTAATCAAGATTATGCCGGCAGCTCCATGCTTACGAGCATTTTTCATTTTATATGACAGACTTACATAACCTTTGTATTTTGAGGCTATGTCTCCAAAGTCGTGGGAATATCTAAGAACTATGACAATTTTGTCGGTTGCGTCAATACCCGCATAATCATCATAACTTGAATCTTTAAGCGAAATTCCGTAACCGGCGAAAACCAGTTCCCCCTTTGTTTCATCGTTTGATGAAAGAGGTAATGGTCTGAAATCATCCTCATGTTTGAACTCTATCTGTTTTCCGTCTATGATCGCCGAAAACGAGTTATTTTTCCCCTGTTTAGCTTCAGCGGAAAAAACAAATGGTTGTAAGTAGTCACTGTTTTTATCGATTGGAGTAAGCCCGATCCTTCTGAATTCTGAGGCTACATATTCCGCTGCTTTAACGCCGTTTGGAGTTCCTGAACGCCTGCCTCCCAACTCATCCGATGCGAGATATTTTATTTGCCTTAAAACGTCTTCTTCCGTTATTTCCGGGGACGTATTGATTATCGGGTAATTACTGCCCTCCTTCGCAGATTCAATAGCGCCCTTACACGTTATGAGCGCAAGACCCGATAAAAGAATTAGAAATTTCTTCAGAATTTTTCTCAAACCTTAAAAGTTGATTGCCAGTGAGTGGCGCTCTTCAGTACAGGAATCCTTTGGCGAAGAGAAGTTAATATTTCCATATCAAGTTCTGCGTAGATTATCGTTTCATCTAAATCATCTGCTATTGCCATCTCCATCCCCCATGGATCGACGATGACAGTTTTCCCGTGACTTACCTCTCCTTGAGATTTTTCTCCAATTTGTGCCGGCGCAACTATATAAGTTTGATTTTCAATTGCGCGCGCTTTTATTAGAGGCAACCAGTGATCTTTCCCTGTATAATGAGTAAAATTTGATGGTAAAAATATTGCATCCACGCCTTCGAAAGCAAGAGTTCTGAACAGCTCCGGGAAACGTAAATCAAAACAGATAGCAAGCCCGATTTTACCGAAAGGAATATCGGTAGTTACTGCCATATCGCCGGCTTTCACCCGTTTCGATTCGAGCCGCTTATGATCTACATCGGGCAGGTCTGCATCAAACAGATGAATCTTTCTGTAACGCACTAATTCACTTCCGTCAGGAGAAAAAAGCAAACTTGTGTTGTAATGCCTTTCATCGTCTTCTATCCGCTCGGGAATTGAACCGGCAAGTAGATACAGATTATGAGTCTTGGCGGCGTTGCCCAGCGCTGTTATCTCCTCTCCATCGGCCTCAAAATCGAAGAATTTATCGGATCCGATATAAAGCATATTTTCAGGAAACGCTACAAACTCAGCGCTATTTTGCGCAGCTTCGGCTGTGAGTGAAAGCGCACTTTGGAGGTTTGCCGAAACATCATCCTTGGAGTTCATTTGAATAGCGGCGACTTTCATCCTCTTTCCCTATCTTCTCATTTACCGATTAAATGTGAAAGTAAATAAAGTTTTCGGTAAAAGATAATTCGCAATTTTCAAGCTTCAGGAGAATCCGTCCTGCTGCCCAATTTGCTGTCTAACATAAGCAGAGGAGTAGTTTCATCACCTATCATCTTCAATTGATTGACTATCTCGAGAACCGATTTTTCTTCTTCCACCTGCTCGTCAATGAACCACTGAAGAGCTGATTGCACCGCATAATTGTTCTCTTTTTGAGCAAGTGCATAAATTCCGTTAATCATTTTTGTGACATTCCGCTCATGTTCCAACGTTTGTTCAAACACGCTTATCACCGAATCAAATTCAGTGGGCGGGCCGTCAATTTTTTTCAATACTGCCCTACCCTCCATATCAATGATCATATCGAATATCTTCATAGCATGCATAATTTCTTCTTCATATTGCATTCTCATCCAGCTCGCCATACCGAGCATATTGATAGTTTCAAAATGTGAAGCCATTGATAGATAAAGAAAAGCTGAGTAATATTCTTTGTTTACCTGCTCATTCAGAGCATCTTCAAGCGTTTTACTTAACATTTTATCTGCGCTCCTTATATTTTAAATTCATCATATTTTTGGTAAATCGTTATACTAATTTATGAAACTTGATGTTAAATTACTATAGGCGACTTATTTGTCGGGTCCTTATTGAATATAAAAAATAATTGGTTAATAAGATGATTGAGTGTTCCGTTTACGGTGAAAAGGATAGCGTAAAGTGGGATAAGTTTGTCACTTCCGCAAACAACGGCACCATATTTCATCTACGCCGATTTTTGGGGTATCATCCAAAAAACAGGTTCGAGGACCATTCGCTGCTGTTTCATAAGAACGGTAAACTCGTAGCCGCCTTTCCCGCCTGTATTGTACGGAACGGTTCAAAAACAACTCTTCATTCTCATCGGGGAGCTTCATTCGGCGGATTCGTGTTAGAAGAATCTGCCGGATTGAAAGAGACTTTTGATCTCGTGGAAGCCCTAAAAAATTACTCTCAGGAAAATAATTTCAACGAAATAGTTCTAACTCTGCCGCCAATCATTTATCTGACCAGGCTATCAAACAACCTTGATTTCGCTCTGATTAAAAACGGTTTTTCACACTCCAAAAGAGAACTTTCCAGCGTCCTTTCTCTGAAGCCATCTTTTGCGGCAAACTTGAAAAATTTCAGAGCAGAGGCAAGAACAGCTTTCCGCCGTGCGCAAAAGCTCGGTGTGGAAATACAGGAATCGGACGATTATTCCACATTTTATAAGCTGCTCGAATCCAACCTTTCCATACGTCACGGCGTAACTCCAACTCATACGATAGACGAGTTAGTTAAATTAAAAAATCTTTTCCCGGATCGGATTGAACTGCTTGCGGCATTCGCCGAAGGGAAAATGATCGCCGGAGTGATACTGATTGAATGTAATCCGAAAGCAATTATCGCTTTTTATATTTGTCACGACGAAAAATATCAACAATTCAGAGCTGTAAACCTTCTCTTTCACGATATCATAAAGAGAGCCATCCAAAAGAAATTTAAATTTTTGGATTTCGGAACGTTCACGGTAGATATGGATCCTAATTGGGGACTTGGTCGGTTCAAGGAAAGTTTTGGAGCCAGCGGTCTTTTCCGTGACACATTCAAGATTGAATTATAAATGGTAAACTTTTCTGAATGAACGAAAATAATAATCTTACTTTAAAACAACACTTTCCGTATCTGTTGCTATTGCTCGTCGCTTCGATAATTTTCAGGTTGCTGTTCGCCACACCATATCTTTTTGACGGCGATCCGGTAAATTATTTTCTCGGCGCTCAAAATCTATTTTCGGGAAACGGCTACTACGCTATGGGGATACCTGTCATCTGGCCGGTTGGATACTCATTAACAATCATTCCGTTTTTCTTGCTCTTCAGCGGAGTTAACGCAGCAATAGCTTCAAGTATTATCTTTTCCACGTTGGGTATGATTATGCTCTATCTCATCGGAGCAGAACTATTCTCGAGAAGAACCGGACTGACCGCGGCGCTGCTGCTCGGATTTTCTGAAACGTTTTTCTTTAGCTCGGTAAATGTGGCATCGGACACCCACGCACTGTTTTTTACTCTGTCAGGAATTTATTTTTTCATCATATTAAGAGAACATTATTCTTCAAAATTAATTATTCTTTCCGGACTGTTTTTCTCTATGGCCGTGATAACGCGTTATCAATCCGCCACGTTTATCTTACTTCCCTTTTTATACGTACTTTGGGAAAAGCGTAAAAGAGAACTGCCAAATTTTCTTAAACAATCCCGAAACTTCCTCACTCCGATTATTATTTTCTTCGGTGCGATGATTCCTTTCGCAATTGTCCAATTTCAGATTAACTACGCTGGGTATGGAAACATATTTCCCATTCAATACGCCGCTGCGACTTCTTCCGGGTTCGATACCGAAACGTTTAAAATTATTCTAAATCCTATTCGTATAATTTATCGCCTGTTTTTTTCCTTTGATATATATGCTCCCATTGGAATACCGCTTTTGGTTACCGGATATTTCGTAATTAGAAACCGTCCGAAAATTCTATCCTTATTGACGATTTGGACGCTGTTAGGCATTCTGCCAATGATATTCTATTTAGTAGTTCCGCGATATTTTTTCATTGTGTCCGCTCCGCTAATTCTCCTGATTGCAGTCGGCGGCGAAGAAATCATTAAAAGAATTAGGGAATTACCGTTCTTATCAAAATTTGGATCATACAAAAAAAGAATCTTACTCATATCCGTTCTATTGACTATTCTACTGCCTTTTGCAGCTCAAACATTCAGGCTCGCTTCATCAAATAAAAAGCATCTCTCAGCAATGAGTAGTTCATTCAGCTGGGTGAAAGAGAATACCGCTCCGGAGAGCGCCGTTCTGACTCAATCGCCTTATTATGGACACTTCAATATTTGGGAAGCGATCGGACAGGACATCTGGGTAGGTGAATATTATTCGGATAGAAAAACGTATTCGGTCTTTGATAATGTAGATAGCATATTATTCAAGCATCCGGATACTTATCTTATTATGAATGAATATTGGCAGAGGGAAGAAAATTTGCTCATGATGTATCCGGCTGCTAATATCAAAGGAATAAACCATATTTTAGCTGATTATAATACAGAACTTGTGAAGACATTTGAGACTAAAAGAAATTTTCTTTTGTGGAAGTTGACTACACATACCAACCATCCCGATGCATTCTACAAAAACGAACATTTATTTAAAATTTATAAGGTGAGTATTGACAGTCTCCGATAACGCTCCCTCTCAATCATTAAATAAAAACATAAAAGAACTTTCCAAACATTCCATCATTTACGGAGTGGGTGTTCTAAGCAGGCTCACATCATTTATCCTATTACCGATACATACGGCATATCTCTCACAGCACGATTACGGGATATTGATCTTGGTGCTATCATTCATAGGCATCGCTACCGTATTCACAACTTACGGTCTCAACGTTTCATTTTTGAGGTGGTATGTACCGGAAACGGACGCTCAGGAGCGAAAGAGAATATTCAGCATTTGCTACTATGGAATTGCCGGAGTAACCCTTCTCCTCACGTTAATAACAGTTACTTCATCAGCATCTATTGCTGAAATACTTCTTCGTGATACAATTTACCAACCGATGCTGTTTATCGCAGGATTCATACTCCTTATGGACGCTCTTTTCCATTTCCCCCAAATGCTTCTTCAGGCACAGAATAAATCACTCGGATATATTGGTGTGGTTTTTCTGAATGTGACTCTTAATCTCGGATTAAGCTATTATTTTATTGTTCAGCGGGGACTTGGCATAAACGGAGTTTTATACTCCGCATTAATCGCCGGAATAGGCGCTTTTGTAGTTACGATTCCACTCGTATTGAAAAACTTAACATTCCATTTTTCAATTGCTAAATATAAAGAATTTGTTAAGTACGGAATACCGTACGTTGCCAACTATCTCTTTGTGGTATTGATAGACCTCAGCGATCGGCTTCTGCTCGAACGATTTATAAATGCAGAAAAGGTTGCCTTATACTCCGCCAATTACAAGCTCGGAGCTGCGATGTCAATAATAGTCAACGCTTTCAGGCTTGCGTGGCATCCGTTCTTTTTATCTTTAAGTAATTCCCCCGATGCCAAACGCACTTTCGCCAGAGTTTTTTCATACTTTTTATTATTCTCATGCGGAATATTCCTTTTCATATCAATCTTTATAGATAACATTGTAAGAGTCAACATCGGCGGATTCCATCTAATTGCGGAAAAGTATTGGGAAGGTACATTCATAATCCCATGGATTCTATTTTCTTACTTGATCTCCGGGTCATACGTTATTTTCGCTGCGGGAATTCATATTGAGAAAAAAACAAAATATACTCCAATATTTACCGGAGCGGGGCTCTTAACAAATTTTATGGCGAACATCATCCTGATACCTATATTGGGAATTTATGGAGCCGCAATATCGACAGCTATCGGCTATGGAGTGATGACTATTATTCAATACTTTACCGTACAAAAATTCTATCACATCAAATATGAATATAGCAGACTCCTGAAGATTCTTGTATCCACAGCCATTGTTTTTTCTACTTTCAAGATATACTTTTCGGAAGCAACTATCGAAATCAAATTTGCTATCCTTTTAGCATATCCCGTTCTTCTCTTTATATTCAAATTCTTCCTGAAATCCGAATGGAATGAGATGAAGAGTTTAAGTTTGAAACTGATTGGCAGGACAAATCAGAGTTGAAGATACTTTACATTTCTCCTGAGCACACTGTGGGCGCTCTTTCTCTCTGGAAAAAAGAACATGAAAAACGGGGTAACGATTGCAGATTCGTTACTCTTTATCCGTCGGCAAGCGGATATGAAGAAGATATTTGTCTTAATCTTCCTCTTGTTTCCACAGGAAAAATATATGATAATCTTCGGAATTTTGTCTATCGCACTCACGGTGAACTTGGAAGTAAGACTATCAAAACCGGATTCCCGCCTGTCTGGCATCCGAAGAACATGGCCGAATCGTTATTTTTTACTATGAGAGAGTTTATTTGGAATTTTTATATCAAGAAAGCGATTATAAAATATGAATTATCCGGTTATGACGTTTATCACCTCGAATGGGGTATGGAATTTTACAGAGACGGCAGATTCATCGCTGAAAGGAAAAACGAGGGAAAGCATATCGTATGCACATATCATGGTCAGGATATGCGAAACCGCGGAGTTATCCCTTCTATTGATGCTTTGAGCGATCTGAATCTGACAAGTGAGCTCGATCTTATGCAAATGCATCCTGAGATTCATTATCTTTTTTTACCATTTGCTACTTCCGATTTCATTCCACGAACAGAACCTAATGATTTAATTACTGTTTCTCATGCTACCCGGAATCGTAAGGCAAAAGGCTCTGATGATATTCTCAGGATATGTACCGAATTGGAAAACGAAGGAAAAATTAAATTTATCTTTATTGAAGACAAACCGCATTCGGAGGTCTTGGAAGCAAAATCCAGAAGCGATATTTATATCGATCAAATCACTGATATTGGTTGGGGATATGGCATGAACAGCGTTGAGGCTCTTTCAATGGGCGCTGTCTGTTTCACCAAGATGAACGAGGAATATGTTAATTTTATTCCGGATCATCCTTTCGTAAACGTTTCTGCCGATAACCTCAAATCCGAATTGAACAGACTGATTTCGGAGCGTGAAAAATTAAAAGATAAAATGATTGAAGGCAGAAAATGGGTCGTGAAATATCATGATGTTTCCAACGTTGTGAGCAAACTATATGACTATTATAAGGGTATCGGAATACAATTTTGACCGGGAATAGTTCGAAACACAAGCCTGAAATCGTAAACATCAGATTGACAAAGGATATTATGTCAGAAAATTACAACCGGATAAAAGAGCTCCTGGATATGATACCCGGAAGAAAATGGTCCAGAGAAGAAATAACAGCAGACAGACCTATGAAATGGGAATACAGCCTTCTGGCTATGGATAACGAGAAAATAATTGGTGTGCAACTTGTATCAAAAAAGGGAGACTCCCGTCACCACCATATGACTTCAGTTGATAAATCACATAGAAGATCCGGGATCGGAAGAGCAATGATGTTTAACAGCGCAACTATGGCGAAAACATTGGGTGAAACTTTTGTTACTGTAAAAGTCGAAGAGGGAAATGAAATGTCAATGAATTTTCATTTAAAGCTCGGATTCACAGTTTACGGTGAAGAACGAAACGATGAAGAAGGCGTAACTTATTTCCTTCTCCGGGGGACACCCGAATCTATTCTAACTGAAATCGAAAACAGTAAAAATTGAAATTAGCGATTCACCAACCGAATTTTTTACCATGGCCGGGATATTTTCATAAAATGGCTTCAGCAGACGTTTTTCTTTTACTCGATACCGTTCAATTTGTAAAATCTGAATACGACAACAGGTGCAAAATAAAAACTGCCGATGGAGAACAGTGGCTGACGGTTCCCGTCAGTACGCCCAAAATTAATACTCTTTCCCGGGACGTGAAGATTTCTAAAAATGTTGATTGGAAAAAACTTCATAAGAAAACTGTAACATATAACTATTCTAAAACGCCCCATTTTGAGGAATTTAAATCGTTGCTGTATGATACGTATGATGAAAATTCAGAGTCTCTCATTGAGTTAAACATTTTACTCATTACTAAGATTAAGAATATGCTTGGCATTGAAACACGGATGATTTTGGCATCTGAACTGCCTGAGATTAATCTTAAGGGAACGGAACTCTTACTTTTTTATTGTGAAGAACTCAATGCTGATTCGTATCTATCAGGCAGCGGCGGTAAGCAATATCTGAACGAAGAACTTTTTAAGGATAAGAAAATAGCTTTAGAATATCAAAATTACCTTCCGGTAAAATATCCTCAAAGATTCGGAGATTTTATTCAAAATCTGAGCGTTATAGATCTAATTTTTAACTGCGGCAATGAAAGCCTACCTCGAATTATGGGAGAACAAAACATTGAATCAAACTGATTTCGACAACTGCGGGTTCACTCACTCACACTATAAAGCATGTATGGAGTTCGCACTCGAAGAGGGATACACGTTCAAGAGAATGAAGGATGCAGCCTCCGGTGACCAAAGCGGGAAAACTATTTTAATGAGACACGATGAGGACCTTTCCATTCCCGCAATGTGTTCGCTGGCTCAGATAGAAGGGGAGCTCGGTATTCAATCGACATATTTTATACGATTACACGCAAATAATTATAACGTATTGGCTTATGATTCTTACACTTCACTCACTGAAATATTAGAAATGGGTCACGAAATTGGATTTCATTATGAGCTCCATTGTCATCCCGGACTCAGCTCCCGAGAGGAGGAGATATTCGTAAAATCAAAATCTCTCCTCGAGTCTGTATTAGGCACATCCATAACCGGAATGAGTTACCATGAGCCTTCCCGGTTTTTAGATAAGGATGAAAAAAAGCCTCTTCCTGACGGAATTGAGTACGAGGCTTATGAAGATAGGTTTATGGAAAATTATAAATATATATCCGACAGCTCGGCGCACTGGCGGGAGGGATGTATGTGTCAGCATATAGGCAAAGAGGAAAATCTATATATTTTGACACACGGGTTTTGGTGGTTTAATAAAACTTCGGTTGAAAATTACTGACTTGATTAGAGCAAGCATTATAATTCCGACGTTCAATTCCATTGAAACTATTGAACCCCTCCTCCATTCTCTCCGGAATCAGAGTATGGCATCTTCCGACTATGAAATAATAGTCGTTGACGATAAATCATCAGACGGAACACGCGAGTTTTTAGAATCTTATAAGACCGAAAACAATTTCCAGCTTTTGGTACAGAAAACCAACCTCGGCATCGGGGCAGCTAGAAACCGCGCTATCGGAATCGCCAAAAGCGATATTCTTCTTTTCCTCGATAGTGATATGGAAGTTGAACCGGAATGGGTAGAAAACCATACTGTGCCGATGGAAAATGGAAACTGGGACGGCTCCGTCGGACAGGTAACTCACGATATTAATATGAGTTCTATTTTTACAAGATATTTAAACGACCCCCGACGCGGCGCTAAACGATTCGGGGCAGAGCGGCAGTTGAGCCATAAATATTTTCTATTCGGAAACGCATCGCTTCGAAAAGAAATGATAAATGGTGTTGGGGGATTTGATGAAAAAATTAGTAAATGGGGAGGGGAAGAACTTGATCTGATCTTGCGTATAGAAAAGGATGAGACTTTAAAATTACGTTATAATCCCTCTGCAAAAGCTATTCACCACCAACAGCGGTCGCTTGAAAACACGTGCAGTCTATTAGAAAACTTCGGAACATACGTTGTTCCATATCTTGTCAAAAAGCATCCTATCCTCGCCGATGAATTCAAAATTAATACTTTTGAAAACTTTTTCGTTAAAAAAACGTTGATGCTTACTATTTTTAACCCGATATTTTTCGGGATGATGAAGAAAACCTATAATATTGCTCCCCGACCGTTGGCGTTCAAAATAATTAAATATCTCTTAAGCTACAGCGTTATTAAAGGGTATCTTTCCCGACCAGAAATTAGTGGGACATAACCAGAATGATTGATCTCGATATTGGCTTAACCGATGAAATTCGAGGTCAAATTCTTGAAATAACTTTATCGAAAAACACCGTTTCCGATTTATATAAATCTGTATTGGAAGATGTATCCAGCAGTGAGAAAGACGGCTACATATTTTACAAGAATTTTGAATTTGACCCAAAAGTAAATGATATTATTTCAATTATATCGCTTACTCAATTTAACGCCACACTCTTAGTAAACGGAAAATTGGAAGTACTTGATAATCCAAAGATAAAACATATAAGTTCATCTCAATCCGATGATCTTAAAAATTATTCGTTTCTTTTCATTTCAAGTCCGGAGACAAACTACGCCATAGTATCTGTTATTTCTGAAAATGACATTCAAACTTTGAATCCAAGTACCAGAACGACGATAACTCAATCCCCAAAAGTTTTAGACTTGTTATGGAATAAAATTTCGGCTCAATTAAATATCAGACAATCGGATTTGCAGGTATACAACCCTGAGAATGCTGTTCCGGTAAGCGAAAAAATTGTTTTTGACGTGATATCGAAGCTAGATAGTTCCCGCGTTGTCTCCGAAAGAAGAGTATTTGAACTTTCCTCTCTTTTGAAATTTCTAAACAGCATTTCAGGTAAATTTGTAGAATCTGAATTTCTTAGAGAAGTGGGGAAAAAACTTATTGAACTGACTGAAGCCACTGTCGGCTTTATTCACGCAGAAGATTTAGAAACCGAAGAAATGAGACCTGTGCTTTTCTGGGAAGGTTTTGAACTTATGATAGGAGAAGAGCTGGCAGAATTGGACTTCCCCACTCGAAATTATTTCGATTCGCTCATTGAGGGTAAACCGTTACTCTTCAACTTAAGCGACGATAATTCTCCATTTCTTGAGCCTGAAAACCTATCCTCTAAAGAAGTAACCAACGGGATTCTATATCCGCTTTATGGACCGGATCGATTAAGAGGTTCGCTTATCTTGCTGTTCCCCGAAACAAAGGGTTTCGACTCCTTAAAAAATCAATATTATGATGAAATCGCTGCAGCGGTTTCAATCGGTTTTAAGCAACTCATTTCTCAGCAAAAGGCACACAAAGAAGCGGTTACTGACGGATTGACTAAAATATATAATCATCGCTTTTTTATGAACCAGTTAACGCAGGAAATGGAACGGTCAAGAAGGTATCAAAATCCTCTCAGCCTCTTAATGATAGATATAGATAATTTTAAAAATTATAACGATACTAACGGACATCCCGCAGGCGATGTTGTTTTAGTAAGTGTGGCTCAGTTGTTTTCAAAGACCGTTCGTAAAACCGATTATGTCACTCGTTATGGGGGCGAAGAATTTGCTGTTTTATTGCCTGAAACACCTCTTATAAGCGCTAAACTTGTTGCAGAAAAGATAAGAAGAACAATTGAAAATGCACAATTCGATAATCAAGAAGCTCAGCCGGGAGGAAATCTTACGGTTAGTGTAGGAGTTGCTGAACAAAAGAAAGAATTAAACAGTTGTGAAGATTTTGTTAAAAGCGCTGATGAGGCTCTTTACAAATCAAAAGAGTCCGGTAGGAACAGAGTTACTTTAGCCGGTGAGAACTGACCCACCGTTTACATTTAAAGAAATTCCCGTAATATAAGAAGAGTCGTCCGATGCAAGAAATACGATAGCTGAGGCACAATCTTCAGGTGTCCCGATTCTTCTGAGCGGAATAGTTTCGGAAATAATCTTATCGCTGCCGCCCTTAAACACCTCTGTCGTCATATCGGTATATGTCCATCCGGGACAAACTACATTTACCCTTATGCCGTCGGGTCCAAGTTCTGATGCAAGTGATTTTGTTAATGATGCGACGGCTCCCTTGCTCGCGGCATAGTGCGAATGAAACGCCTCTCCTCTTTGAGCTGCCGTTGAAGATATATTTATTATGCTCCCGCTCTTTTGCTTCTTCATAGTAGGAACTATCGCTCTTATGCAATTGAGCGTTCCGTTAAAGTTAACGGTCATAGTTGTCTCAACATCCATATCCGACATATTGTCGATCGCCGCTTGTTTCCAGATAGCGGCATTGTTAACCAGCACATCTATCTTACCCCACTTTTCTAATGCGCTGTTTACCATATCCTGTACCGAAGTCATATCTGATACGTCTGCTTTATAAATAAAGACGCTTCCACCAGATTCTTTTATCTTACTTGCTACAGATTGGGCTGAATTTTCATCACTGTTGAAATTAACTAATACTTTTGCACCCTGACCGGCGGCGGCAACAGCGGTAGCGGCGCCTATTCCGCGCGACCCACCAGTGATTATAATAACTTTATCAGTTAGGTCAATCAATCTTATCCTTTAATAGTGGAAAATTTAATTACTGTTATTTTTATCTTTGGAGATGACCCGACTGGCTTCTTCAAGTTTCTGCTTTTCATCGTCTGTAAGATTTTCATAACCCACTTCGTTGATTCTGTCGAGTATTGAATCAATTTCCTGTCTTACATTCTCATAGCTCCTGCGAACGCGATCGGCTTTTTTCACCTCTCTTTTTATTTTCAGTTTGCCGAAAGACTTACTTAAGTTTGAAATCCTTACATTCGATTTCATATAAATATATCCGATCAGCATTCCTGTCAGATGTGTCAGATGACTTATAGAGCCGGTCTTGTCAGTTATACTGCTGATAAATGCCACACCTCCAATAAACAGGACAAAATACTTAACTTTAACCGGTATCAGAAAATATAAAAGTATTGTTCTGTTTGGAAACATCATTCCATACGCAAGGAGAACACCGTAGATCGCTCCGGATGCGCCTACGATTGGAACAGAACTGTTATAGGAAAATACCGTAGTGAGAATCGCTGAGCCGACTCCTGTAATAAAGAAATATCCGAGAAATTCTTTCCTGCCCCAGTATCTCTCTATCTCGCTGCCGAACATCCACAGCACTACCATATTTATTACAAGATGCCAGAGTCCGCCGTGAAGGAACATATATGTGAAAAGTTGCCAAACATAATAATCGTTTATTACAGAACTCGGAACAAGTCCGAGATATCGGTTAAGCAGCGGCTCAATTCCGAGCATATTCTCGAGAAGGAATACCGCTACATTCGCTACAATAAGAATTTTGATGGCAGAAGAGACTCCTCTGCCGAAGTACGTTACCCTTTCCTGATAATTATAATCCATTTCTTAAACCATTCGTCTCATTTACTTATCCAGCCAGCTCTAACTGAAAGATAGCAATATTCTGATAATCCGCAATAACCAAGGGAATATTAAATCAGACTGTCCACAAATTTTAACGCCTTGGTTTTATTGGCTCCCTCTATATGATACTCAAGGTATCTGCTGAAAAACCGATTGAGCTTTTTGAATGTTCCTCTGGTAAAACCATTAATTCCTATATCAGGAAGATTTGCTTTTTCAATCTTTTCAAACATTGCTAATGGTTCGCCTTTCAGCTTTTCTCCACTGCTCAGCCCTTCCGGATTATGTATATCAATTCCAAACCCGAGCAGACGTAGAAGATTAATCTCAAAATACCATAGCAAGGCAACGTCATACTCAGTGTCATTCAGTGCCGATAGAGTCCCGGTCAAAAGCTCAAACAACTCTTCATTGGATTCCGTTCCCGACATAACGCTATCCACAAGACCTACGATTGCCAACGCCACAGCAGATTTTCTGAGATTTTCACTAATATATATATTAGCGTTAATAATCTCGATTTCGGACAGCACCTGAACTTCACGGGACTCTTTATGATAATAAATCACTGATGAGTGAGTAGCGGGTTCAAGTGATCCGACAAATTTGCTTTTAGGTTTGCGCGCTCCCTTGGCAATAAGCGATATCTTTCCGGAGCTTTTTGTATACAGCGTCGCTATCAGACTTGTTTCGCCATATTTTATCCTTCGGAGAACAACTCCCTCGGATTTTAATATCGGCATTAGATCTCAGATTCTTCGGGAGAAACTCCATAACTCGCGGGATATTTCTTCCATAATTCGCTGTTTGCTTCAGAGGGTTTAATCCATTCTGCGCGCCACATATACCAGGATATTAAAATAATGATCAATGTAGCGATCAGGCTTCCTTCGGCTCCGAACTCTCCACCGCTTAATAGTTCCGGTCCCTGCGGAGGCGAGACAAGAATACTTTTCTCCATCGTTGTTCCGCTGACATTCATCCCCCATAACGGTCCTTGTGTCCAATTCCATCCCATATGCAATCCTATCGGCAGCCAGAGCGAACGGGTTTTTATATAGGCGATACTAAGCATAAATCCTGCCAAAAAGATATTTATAGCTCCACCTGCCGACCAGTTCGGATTAAACATATGAATTGCCGAAAAAATCATGCTCAGTATTAACATAGCAATAAATTTATTTGATCCCTCTATGAAAGCTTGAAAGAAATATCCACGCAGCATCAATTCTTCTAACGCTCCTGCAAACGCAAAGAGAATAAATAATTTTATTAAGAATAACAGTAACCCTAAATCCCATGTTCCCATAGACACATCCACAAGCTTCGTTAGCCATAATATAAGAAATGTAATTGTTATCGTACCGAACCCGAAACCCAGTCCGATATAATATTCCTTAAACCACCCTGGCGAGAACCAAAGCCCGAGTAATCGAAATGGTCTTTTATCAATCCGTTTAAGAGTAAGATATGCCGCGAATGTAAAAGTGCTTACAAGCACAATATAAAGCACAATCAACCCCGGTGAGTGCATTCCTTTTCCACCCGGTATGTGTGATTTCAGATTATTGAATACGTACATAGGAGGAAAAGTAATTGAGATTAAAATAATCAGATAGACTACCATTCTCCATCCGGCTCTGATATGTCCGAACGGATTTTTAAATATCTTCCTTAAAATGCCTGGTTCATTTGAGGACGAAGCGCTGCTTTCTTCTGAATGCTCTTCCGGAGTAGTTTCCAAATTTTCATTCATAACGTTTCCCTTATAATTATTACCTTAATAGGCTTTGGCAAAGACAACTTCGGTATCCGATTCTTTTCCGCATTTTATACACTTCCCCTTCTCACCCGGTTGGTCAAACGGTATTACCCTTATCGTCGCCTTAGTCTCTTGTTGGACTTCACCCTCACACTCGGATGAGCCACACCAATAAGACAAAGCAAACCCCCTATTTGATGCAAAATATTCCTTTAAATCATCATACGAATCTATTTTATTTGTATTTTCTTCCCTAAAAGCCTTTGCCTTATTGAATAACCCCGTTTGAATATCGCCTAATATTTTTTTCGATTTCTCTCCAAATCCCTCAAGAGGAAGAGATTCTTTCACGGAATCGTCCCTTCGAACTACGACGATACTATTTTCTTTCACATCTCGAGGACCCACTTCAATACGCAGCGGAATACCTTTCAATTCCCATTCGTTGAATTTCCAACCGGGCGATACGTTTGATCTGTCATCAACTTTATACGTTACTCCGTTTGATTTCAGCATATCCGTCAACTTATCAACAAACGGACGAACTGCCGATTCTTCTTCCGGAGTTTTCATAATTGGTATAATTATTGTTTCGAACGGTGAAAGTTTCGGAGGCAGCACTAATCCTTTGTTGTCGCTGTGAGTCATAACCAGTGCGCCAATCAGGCGTGTGCTAACTCCCCAGCTTGTAGCGTATACGAATTCTTCTACGTTATCCTCGTTTTGAAATTTCACTTCAAACGCTTTGGCAAAGTTTTGTCCGAGATAATGACTTGTTCCTGCCTGCAGAGCTTTTTTATCTCCCATCATCGCTTCTATTGAATAAGTATCCACAGCGCCGGCGAATTTTTGAGCATCGGTTTTTTTACCGGTTAGAACGGGCATCGCCATAAATTCTTCGGCAAACGTTCTGTACACTTCAAGCATCCTCAACGTCTCTTCCTCCGCTTCTTTTGCTGTAGCGTGCGCTGTGTGACCTTCCTGCCATAAAAATTCAGTTGTCCGCAAAAAAAGCCGCGTCCGCATTTCCCACCTTATAACATTTGCCCATTGATTAATCAGTAATGGAAGGTCTCTATAAGATTGAATCCAATTTTTATACATTGACCAGATAATTGTTTCCGAAGTCGGACGAATGACAAGTGGCTCTTCTAATTCCTTTCCTCCCGCGTGAGTCACAACCGCTAATTCGGGCGAAAATCCTTTCACGTGTTCAGCTTCTTTTTTTATATAGCTTTCGGGAATCAGAAGCGGGAAATAGGCATTCTCATGCCCCGTCTCCTTAAACATATCGTCGAGACCTTTCTGAATTTTCTCCCAGATGGCATAACCGTGCGGTCTTATTACCATACACCCTTTTACGGGAGCATAATCCGCCATTTCGGCTTTTAATACTATATCATTGTACCACGCAGAATAATCCTGCTCTTTGCTGGTTATCCCCTTGGTCATCGTCTCTCCCAAGTTTTATTAATTTAAATTACAAATAATAAGTCCACTATATATGGACAGGGTATAAGTTTACTTATTTTAGGAGATTATTACAAATGAAAGTAGGATGGGATTCAACTCGGGATGTTGCTTATGTTCCGAAGATCGCTTTCAGAATGTAGTAGATGATAACCGCGAAAACTGCTCCTGCCGGTACCGTAACAAACCAGCTGATTATAATATTCCTGACAACACTTAAATTCAAAGATGCTAATCCTCTTGCAAGACCTACGCCGAATACTGCCCCCACCAGCGTATGAGTTGTTGATATCGGGATACCGAGTTTTGATGCCACAGCAATAACGGTGGCGGCGCTGATCTCAGCGGCGAATCCTCTGGATGGAGTAATTTCCGTTATCTTTTTCCCTATCGTTTCCATTACTTTCCATCCTAAGGTAGCAATTCCTAATGCGATTCCGATGCCGCCTAACAGCAGCAGCCAGATAGGGACTCCCACTTGAACAAGCACCGTCTTAGTCTGTATTATTGATACTGCCGCCGCCAATGGTCCGATAGCGTTTGCTACATCGTTCGCTCCGTGAGCGAATGCAACAAATACTGCGCTCAATACCTGAAGGTAACCGAATATCCGTTCGACGAAATGGTAATCCACGCCGCCGAAATTCTTAGCCTCAGTGTAAGCGTTCTCCTCAATGTCAGTTGCCAGCATTTCCATTTCATCGTAAATACCGTCCATTCTTTGGTGAATAGTACCGGATGCGAAATTTAAATTTTTATCGCGAAATGTCAGATTTTTCCTAAGGCTTTTTGCCAACATTAGATTATCGTCTTTTGCCATTCGCTGAGTTAAAACAAATTTTCTCTTATATCTGTTTATATCTACGCCATGAAGAAGCGACCCGCTCGTAGCCCATGCGATGAATCCGAGTACCAACGACAGCATGACAGATTCTTCTGTTGTTAGAAGCAGATGCAAATGCTTAAGCCCCTTGAAAAGAAGCACGAGCGACATAATAAATATTACAAACCCGAAAATGAGCGGAACAATTCTCCTGGTAGCAAGCATCACATCTGCTGCATTAAGGATATATTTTCTGATGAATGTGAATATGAGAAACGCTACAATACCGCTTAATAACGGTGAGATTACCCAGGATGATGCGATTGTTAAAACTTTTATCCAATCAATAGAATCTACCCCGCCGGCGATAACTCCGAATCCAACGACCGCACCTACAATGGAATGTGTGGTGCTTACAGGCCATCCGAAATGTGTTGCTATCTGCAACCACAATCCGGCTGCTAATAGGGCAGCCAGCATTCCATATAGAAGCGTTTCAGGATTATCGGCGTAAATAAGAGGGTCTGTGATTCCCTTGCGGACAGTATCTGTTACATTTCCACCTACGAGAACCGCACCGGCAAAATTTGCTATCGCAGCGATAATAACCGCCTGTCTGAGAGTGAGCGCTCTCGAACCGACAGAGGTACCCATTGAATTTCCCACATCATTGGCGCCGATATTCCACGCCATATAAAATCCAAACGCTAAAGCTAAATAGAGGAGAATGGTTTCCGGACCCATCAGAACCTATATTTTGTTATACTCACCGGGAGAATAATAATCTTAGATGATCGCCGATATTTTCAGCATGATTTGCAACGTCCCCCACATGAGTGAGCACTCTTGACCACATAATTATGGATACAGGATCTATCTTTTTTTCGAGTCCAAATAAAATTTTAGCGAATTTCTTCCCTGCCTCGTCGCTATCGTGTTCCAATTCACCAAGTTCGGTTATCATTGCCAGAACTCTTTTAGCTTCCTGCCCCCCGAACGACGCTTCCAAAAGCTCGTCGAGTCTATTTATTATTTCTGAGGATTTATTGCAAGTGTCAATGACCCTATCAATTAACTCAAACAATCCATCTTCCATCTCGGGAAGAATTTCCAACGGTCGCATTACCAGAATAGCCGCAACATCCTGAACTTTATCGGCTACCGAATCTTGTGTTGATAACAACTCCAGCAAATCTCTCCTGTTCACCGGCAAGAAAAGCCATTTAGGAGTTTCGCCACGAAAATTATTTTTTACGATGTCTGCCTGGTGTTCTGCCTCATCAATAAAAGCACAAAGCTCTTTGAATTTTGCATCGTCTCCTTCATTTAGCGCCTCGAACAGTGGACGCAGATGCTTGACCGTATCCATTACTCTCTCACCGTGCTCCTGAAGAGGCACAAATGGAGATTTACTGAATAATGCGGGAAGACCTCTCATAAGTTTCTCGAAATATTATACTAATTTAATCAGATTAAACAATAACTTAAATAAAACCTTAAGTCAATAATTAATCAATTTTTGAATCTTCAAGTCACTTTTCTGCGCATCGGCTTATCTTTATAGACAACTGCCGTACCGCTTGTACTCACCATTAGCATATTGGTTCCGCCTGCGCCTATGGTTTCGTAATCCAAGTCAACAGCTATTATAGCGTTAGCGCCTAAGTCCTTTGCCTGCCGTTTCATTTCCGTTAACGCTATATCTTTTGCTTTATTAAGTTCTTCTTCGTATGCCGCGGAACGTCCTCCTACGATATCACGAATACTCGCCATAAAATCTTTGAATATATTCGCGCCTAATATTGCAGTACCCGTCACAAGCCCTATATACTTCACTATTTTTTTCCCTTCTATGGAAGGAGTAGTAAGTAGTATCATTATTCGCTCCTCTGTCTAATACATTAATTAGCAAAATATATATATGTGACCGCTAAATGTTAAGTAAAATAAATTATCCCCGCTTACGAAGGTCTCTCCAAAGAGCTTGCAACGATTAAGGACTGTTTTATACCTTCGGAAATGTTATGTCATTAAAATCAGGAATACTTTGCGCACGTATATTATTATAGGAATTGGGCTTCTAGCTATCTCATCTTCTTCGATTCTTATCAGATGGACTGACGAGATTCCGTCTATCGTCATTGCGGCTTACAGGTTGACTGTCGCGGGTGTGTTTCTTGCCGGAGCCACTTTTAAAAAGGGCGAGTCACTATTTTCATTCAATGCCTCCAAGGAAAACAAATTAATACTAATTTCAGGATTAGCGTTAGCGCTTCATTTCGTCTTTTGGATTGAATCCCTTAAGCTGACTACCATAGCGAGTTCGGTTGCTCTTGTTTATACGTTACCGATTTGGGCCGCTATGATTTCCCGTTTTTTTCTTAAGGAGACACTAACGCAAAAGCAGCTTATCGGCATCCTGTTTGCTATAAGCGGCGCAGCTGTGATAGGATTTTTCGGAATTGATTCAGGCGAATCATCTTTTGTAGGTAACCTTCTTGCCGTCGCGGGTGGATTTATGGCGGCAGTGTATCTTACTATCGGTAGGGTTATCCGGCGGAATAAAAGCGCAATCGCTTACTCGGGAAGTGTTTACATTATAGCTGCTTCTGCCGTTCTGCTTTTGACGTTTATTTTCAGTCAACCGTTGACCGGATATTCAAACCGAATGTATATTCTTCTGATAATGATAGGAATTATTCCACAACTTATAGGGCACACATCCTTTAATTGGGCGCTCAAGCGGCGTTCTGCAACATCAGTATCTGTGTTTATGTTAGGAGAACCGATCGGAGCTACGTTGCTTGGAATTTTCTTCCTTTCAGAAATTCCCGTCAAAGGTGAAATAATCGGAGGTCTGATTCTTCTGATAGGAATATATCTTACTTCAAGTAATAACGGAGATCATAATGATTAAAATTCTTTCTTTAGCTCTTTTCTGCTCAATCGCTTTTGGGTGCGCTCGTAACGACGCCGATAAAATATTTATCAATGCCGTTATCTACACCATGAATTCTCAAAATGAAACAGCAAATTCTATGGCTGTCAAAGATGGAATAATAATCTATATAGGAAATAAAGAAGATTTATTTAATCATTCAAACGATAAAACCGAGATAATTGATTTAATGGGGAACACCGTTGTCCCCGGTCTCACTGACGCGCATATGCATATTGAAGGTACGGGCAAATTTCTCCAACTGTTAAATCTTGTGGGTACAACAAGCGCTCAGGAAATATCTGACAAAATCCGGTCTGCCGCTTCTTCTATAGCTCCCGGAGATTGGATCGAAGGACGCGGTTGGGATCAAAACGATTGGGAAGTAAAGAATTTTCCCACATCTCAAATGCTAAGCGAAGCGGCTCCCAATAACCCTGTTGTTCTTGGTCGAGTGGATGGTCACGCAATATGGGTCAATAACAAGACTCTTGAGATTGCCGGAATATCCGCTGAAACTCCTGACCCCGAAGGAGGTCGAATTATCAGGCTATCCGGTACAAATGAACCTTCCGGCGTGCTTATAGATAACGCTATGCTTCTCGTGAATGAAGTGAAACCGCCTCCTTCAAAGGATTTGAAAAAGAGAAGAATAGTCCATGCTTTATCTTATGCTCTCAAATTAGGCATCACAACTTTGCACGATGCGGGGTCCAGCTCAGATAATGTGGATATTTATAAAGAGCTCGCTGAGAAAGGTAGGCTTGTTCCAAGGGTCTATGTGATGCTTGATGATGAGGAAAACTTAAAAGAAAAATATTTCAAATCAGGCCCTCAAATCGGCCTGTATAACAATCACTTGAATATTCGAACAATGAAATTTTATGCTGACGGCGCTCTCGGTTCCAGAGGGGCTGCGTTGCTTGAGCCATATTCAGATGACCCGGACAATTCCGGGTGGCTGTTAACTCCTGAAGATGAGCTGCGTTCAAAAATCAAGAGAGCGGCAAAGCTCGGTTTTCAGGTCAGCACTCACGCTATCGGTGATCGGGGAAACAGATTAACTCTCGATATTTACGAAGAATTGTCGAATGGAAACGATACACGGCATCGAATTGAGCATTCACAAACGCTCTCTTTAGCGGACATCCCAAGATTTAAAAAACTCGGAGTAATACCATCTATGCAGCCTACACATCAATCTGCGGATATGTATTGGGCGGAAGACCGGCTCGGCAGCGAACGAATTAAGGGCGCTTATGCCTGGAGAAAACTAATTGATTCGGGGGTCGTTATTCCGGGTGGATCCGATTCTCCCGTTGAGTCTCTAAACCCTCTTTGGGGAATATATGCAGCTGTTACCCGTCAGGACCATAAAGGTTTTCCTGAGAACGGATGGTATCCTGAGGAGCGAATGACCATTGAGGAAGCAGTAAGGATGTTCTCTTCCTGGGCCGCTTTCGCTTCATTTGAAGAGGATTTGAAGGGAACGCTTGAAGTCGGTAAACTCGCAGACTTTACAGTTCTTTCAAAAGATATATTCAAAAATGAACCTTTGGACTTGTTAAAAACGAATATATTGATGACCGTAATCGGTGGTGAAATATGGTATGACAATCTTTTGAAAAACGGAAATATCCTATTAGCTGATAAATAATCAGTGATATTTTCTTATACTTATATATACTGACTCTTGACAGACGGATAATTTATATTATATTCTCCCTTTCCTGAGACAGTGGAGAAAAAATAAATTTATGGCAAAAAAACTACTTATAGTCGAATCACCATCCAAGGCGAAGACAATTGGAAAATATCTTGGAAAGGAATTCACTGTTCAAGCAACGGTTGGACATATACGAGACCTACCCAAAAAAGAATTGGGTGTAGACCTCGATAATAACTTCGAGCCAAAGTACATCACTATTCGCGGTAAGGGCGATATAATTAAAAAATTAAAAACCGCTGCGAAGAATTCTGATGAAATTCTGATAGCCACTGACCCTGACAGAGAGGGTGAAGCAATTGCGTTCCATATCAGTGAAATTATCGGGGGTAAGGGAAATATACGGCGTGTCTTATTTAACGAGATTACTAAATCCGGCATAAAGAAGGGACTTGAATCTCCAAGAGATTTAGATTTTGATAAGATCAACTCTCAACAGGCACGAAGAATTATGGATAGGCTTGTAGGTTATAAGGTTAGTCCGTTTCTTTGGAAAACTCTTACCTACGGTCTTTCCGCCGGCAGAGTACAATCGGTGGCTCTCCGGCTTATATGCGAACGGGAAGACGAAATCACTAAATTCGTTCCGATGGAATATTGGACTATTTCCGCCTCGCTTAAAGACAAAATGGATGAAACCTTCGCTGCTAATCTATTTAAAATTGAAGGCTCCGATCCCGAAATAAATAACGAAAAGTCATCCGCCGCAATTCTCAATGACCTTAAGAGTTCAGATTTTATTGTCACTAACATAAATCAAAAAGATATGAAGAGAAATCCCGCTCCCCCGTTTACTACGAGCACTCTGCAACAAGCGGCCGCCCGCAGACAGCGTCTTTCTCCGAGAAACACTATGAGGATAGCGCAACAGCTTTATGAGGGAATTCAGATTGACAGTGGTGAATTGGTCGGGTTGATTACTTATATGAGAACTGATTCCACGAGAATAGCCGATGAAGCATTGGATGCAGTTCGAGGATTTATCAATACAACCGCCGGAAACGAATACGTTCCCGAAAAACCAAGATTCTTTAAAAAGAAGAAAGGCGCTCAGGACGCTCATGAGGCTATCCGACCTACTGATGTTCAGCTCACGCCTGATTCCATCAAACATAGCCTGTCGGACGATCAGTTTAAACTTTACGACCTGATTTGGCGAAGATTCGTAGCCTCTCAAACAAATCAGGCGCTTTTCAAACAGACATCTATAGATATTTCCGCAGGAGATAAATATCTCTTTAGAACTGTTGGCAGTATCAGAACTTTTGACGGTTATCAACGTTTTTATCCTGACGCAAAAAGCGAGAAAGATACTTTCATTCCTTCAAAAATTGAGGTTGATGAACTGCTTAATTTACTTGAAATAACGCCGGAACAGCATTTCACCAAACCGCCGGCTCGATTCTCGGAGAGTCGGTTGATTCAGGAACTCGACGAAAATGGAATCGGCAGACCAAGTACATATTCTCAAATTATTTCTACCTTATATAATCGGGAATATGTGAAGAAAGACGAAGGAAGAATGGTTCCGTCAGAACTTGGTATGACAGTGAACAAAATTCTTGTTTTAAGCTTTCCGAATATTTTCAGCGTTGAATTTACCGCTCGGATGGAAGATGAACTCGATCAGATAGAATCAGGTAACCAAAATTGGAAAGACGCCCTCTCGGATTTTTACACTCCTTTCGAGAAGACTCTGAACGAGGTAACGGAAAAATCAAAAGAAATAAAGGAATCACTGCAAGAGGAATCGGACGAAATTTGCGAAGAATGCGGCAAGCCTATGATTGTTAAATGGGGTAGATTCGGAAAGTTTTTATCCTGTACCGGCTGGCCTGAATGTAAAAGCGCCAAACCTCTTAAATCTGACGAAGAAGCTCACCAACATCTCACAGACGAAAAATGTGATAAATGCGGCGGAGATATGATTGTGAAAAGAGGCAGAAACGGCGAGTTTTTAGCCTGCTCAAACTACCCCGATTGTAAAAATACGAAATCTATTCCAATCGGCGTTCAGTGCCCGAATGACGGAGGCGATCTCGTAGCCCGCAGAACAAAACGGGGAAGGACATTTTACGGCTGTTCAAATTACCCTGATTGTGATTTTGCGATTTGGCAAAGACCTAAAGCGGTTACATGCCCTGAATGCGAGTATTCTTTTATGGTCGTAAAGGGTGGCAAAGACGGTGAATCTGTTCTGCAATGCACGAACTGTAAAGCCGAGGTTAAGGAATCAGAGGCCGCTGTCGAGGAAGATTAGATGGCTAAAGAAATTTCCCTTATCGACAAGATAGTATCCCTCGCCAAGCAAAGAGGGTTTATTTTTCCCGGATCAGAAATTTATGGCGGCGTAGGTTCCACCTATGATTATGGCCCGCTCGGTGTCGAACTTAAATTAAACATTAAGAATTTTTGGTGGAAGTCAATGACCTATCGTGATGATATCGTGGGTATCGATTCTTCCATATTGATGCATCCGAAAGTCTGGGAAGCGTCAGGACATGTTGAGGGGTTTACAGATCCTATGGTGGATTGCAGGCAGTGCAAATCCCGTTTTAAAGAAGATGAAATACCTCAAAAGAATCTTGATTCCGGGCAATGTCCGAAATGCGGGACCAAAGAATCTCTCACAGAAGCGCGAAAATTCAACCTTATGTTTAAAACCCATGTCGGCCCCGTTGAAGAGGATGCTACTATAGCATATTTGAGACCGGAAACGGCACAGGGGGTTTATGTAAATTTTCAGAACGTCTTAGGGACAAGCCGACAAAAGATTCCGTTCGGCATAGCTCAAATTGGGAAAGCATTCAGAAATGAAATAACGCCCGGTAATTTCATATTTCGCACAAGAGAATTCGAGCAGATGGAAATGCAGTATTTCGTCAAACCGGGCGACGATGAAAAATATTTCGAACAATGGATAGACATTCGTCTGAAGTGGTATGACGGCTTAGGAATCAGTAGTTATAAACTCCGCCTGCATGAACATAGTCCTGACGAGCTGGCTCACTACGCTAAGAAGGCGTTTGACATAGAATATGAATTTCCTTTTGGCTGGAAAGAGTTGGAAGGAATTCATAACAGAACGGATTTTGACCTGAAACGGCACACGGAATATTCCGGCAAAAAACTCGATTACTTCGATGAACCGACCGGTGAAAGATATACTCCTTATGTCATAGAGACTTCCGCCGGTGTTGACCGCACCCTGTTAGTCTGTCTCCTTGACGCTTATACAGAAGAAGAAGTGAAGGGTGAAAAAAGGGTGGTTTTAAAACTCAATCCTAAGCTTTCCCCGATCAAAGTCGGTGTGTTTCCGCTTATCAAAAAAGATGGTATGCCGGAGTTTGCCGAAAAACTCAAAGACGAACTGAGTAAACATTTCGCAACTTTTTATGATTCAAAAGGAGCAATCGGAAGGCGATACCGCCGAATGGATGAAGCGGGAACTCCGTTCGGAATCACAGTTGATTCACAATCGATGGAAGACGGAACCGTCACTATCCGCGACAGGGATTCTATGGAGCAAGAGCGGATAGCTGCTGACAGCGCCACTTCTTATTTAACCGAAAAACTTTCAACTTAATTAGCCGCTTTTATTTTTCATAAATAGACCGGCGATTTTATACCAGAATAACATAGGCAATATCAGCGATCCTATCCACGCTAATACGAGAATAAAAACAGATTGATCCTGCAATCCATTTAGTTTTATCCATTTCCATAGATCATAATCAGTGACCCACAATGAGAGCCTGTCAACAATGTTATAGGAGATTATTGAAAGAATGAATGCTGCTCCGAACCGAAATTTATTAAGTTTAATGGGAAACTTCCGGGGAGGCATATTATTTTTTTGTTAAGACAATCCGTGCGTCAAGAGCCATTGATTGTACCGACTTTGGCTGAACGAGAAATGGGTTGATGTCCAACTCGGCGATATCCTCAAAATCTGTTACCAATCTTGAAAGCCGCTGTATCGCATCCTCTATAGCATCTTCGTTTACCGCATCCTGACCTCTCGTTCCTTTCAACAATTGATAGCCCTTTATGGATTGTACCATTTCCTTTGCATCAATATTTGAGAGAGGAGTAATTCCAAATGAAACGTCTTTTAGAATTTCCACATGAATTCCGCCGAGTCCAAACATCAGCAGCGGACCGAAACTCGGATTCTGTTGAACCCCGAGTATTGTCTCCACTCCGCCACTTCTGAATTCCTGTATCAATACTTCGTAATCCGATTTTGCGATGCCGGCTTTCTTAGCGTTTTCGCCTATTTTTTTAAATGCTTTTTTCGCGTCTTCCGGAGTTCTAAGGTCAAGCATCACTCCCCCTACATCCGATTTGTGACTTGCCTTCAGGCTGTCAATTTTCATAGCTACCGGGTATCCGATTTTTCCTGCGTTTTCAACTGCGTCCAGAACGTTCTTCGCTGTGAGCGATTTCACCGACTTTATTCCATAGCATTGAAGTACACTAAATGATTCTGACGCTGTCAATGACAATCTCTTATTTTTTCTCACGCTCCTGAATATTTTTCGGACTTCTTCTCTCTTCGGCTTAAACCGTTTTATAGTCCCTTTTGGTTTATCGAGCCAGAGTCTTCTCCGCACCATTGCAGATAAGGCTTTCGCAGCTGATTCAGGGAAAAGGTAAACCGGAACTCCTCCCTTCTTTAATATTTGCACTCCCTCTTCCTGCTCATTTTTCGACATGAATACGGACAGGATAGTCTTTTTCGTCTTTTTATTGGCGCCGACTATAACTCTTGCCACACCGGGCGCATCAACGGTTATGGGAGGAATGAATACACAGATTATAGACCCGATATCCTTTTCCTTTATTAGAATATCCAGCGCGGCCTTATATCGCTCCGGTCCGCCCGTAGCTATTATGTCAATCGGATTTGAAACCGCCGCTTCCCTTGGCAGAACTTTTCTGAGTTTTGATTGAATCTCTTTCGAAAGTTCCACTACATCTAATCCAAGTCGAACGCACGCATCGGTAGCCATTATAGCCGGACCGCCTGCATTACTAAGGATAGCTACTTTATCGTTTAGCGGAACCGGTTGAGAGAGAAACGCTTTAGATACGTCGAACATCTCTTCAATTGACGTGACCCTTATTACGCCGCACTGTGCGAATAACGCTCCTGTCGCCACATCCATTCCTGCTAATGCGCCTGTGTGAGATATGGTAGCCCTGGCTCCCGCAACTGTTCTTCCGGCCTTCACAGCGATTATCGGTATATTTTTGCTTATCCGCTTTGCAATGGGAGTGAATTTTCTGGGGTTTCCAAAACTCTCTAAATACATAAGTATCAACTCAACATTTTTATCGTGTTCCCACTCCTCAAGAAGGTCATTACCGGATATATCCGATTTATTCCCCATGCTCACAAACTTAGAAATGCCAATTCCGAGGTTTTTCGCGTGGCTTAAAATCGACTCTCCTAAAGCGCCTGACTGTGAAAGAAACCCGATTTTTCCGGCTTCGGGTCTCCCCCGCGCAAAACTTGCATTTAGGCTTACATCCTCATCGGTATTTATAATGCCCATACAGTTGGGACCAACCATTCTCATCCCATATCTTTTAATAATTTTCATCAGCTCGGCTTCAAGTTTGACTCCTTCGCCGCCAATTTCTTTGAATCCGGCTGTGATAACCACTAAACCTTTAACGCCTTTTTTACCGCATTCCCTCACAACTTTTAATACGGAGCTCGCCGGAATTGAAATAACGGCAAGATCAATTGCATCTTTGACTGCAAGTATTGACTTATACGATTTAATGCTATGAATTTGATCGGCGTGAGGATTTATCGGAAAAACCTTACCTTTGAACTCTGACAAAATCAGATTATTCAATATTTCCCAACCCAATGAATGCCTCTTACTTGAAGCTCCGATTACCGCCACGGATTCAGGTCGGAATATTCCGTCAAGTTTGTTATGTTTTTTCAATCCACTATCCCCACATTATTTACAACTCAAAATTTATCTTATCGCCTCGCTATAAGCAAGAGTTTCGGAATATCAGCTATTCTTTGAGGTAATATCTCTGTCAATTCTGTTCAAAATTACTTGACAGTTGACTATTACGCCTATATATTCCTCTGTAAGCTGGGTTATTTAACAGCACTAAAGGGATGATCGAATGAAAAGAACAATACTAACAGCAATACTTTTATTATCATTGCCTGTAGCCGGATTTTCACAATATAAAAATCAGGATAATGCGCCGACCATTTCCGAAAGTCTTCGATTGCCGACGGGATATAACGGTAGTTCGATACTCGGATTTTTAGACTTTTCAAAAGTCAAGATGAGCCAAAGCTATTCGGTCGGATTCGGTTCCGGCGGCGGGCGTTCCAGCTCATATGGTTTGTATATGAATCAAATTCTCTATCCTGTTAACGATAAAATATTTCTTAACCTGAATCTCGGTTACGTTCACGACCCGTTACAGTCTTTTTACACGCCTTCTCCTTCTGCAAATCAGGGAAAGTTTGTCGGCGGTGGTGAAATTAGTTATTTCCCCACAGAAAATATGGCAATCAAATTCAGTATAAATAATTATCCAAGATATGGAGCAAATCCGTATTCTCGCTACAGGAGATACTAAGTCCTATTAGCCGGGTAAGGATGCTATATACTCATTTTCTGATATTTAATTCTTCAATAACTGAAAATTCTTTTTTACCTGTTACAGGCTTCAAGCCAATTTCCTAATGGTGAGACGTAGATACAGGCGAAAATCCTTGAAATCTCCTGCAGGTGTAAACCGCCGGAAAAAGAAATCCGGTAACCTATTCTTAAACAGTTCGGTTGCTGTCTTAACAATTTTAGTTTTTGCATTGGGTTACTCATGGGCGCACCGTCAGTTTATAGCAAAAAAAGACGGTTCATCTGTATTAATCAGCTTGCCTGAAGAGGCTACCACCCTGACAAGCAAGATGTGGATGGAGAAGCAATATCGTGATATCAAAGTGGAAGTTTTAAACGGTATTGGAGTTGATGGAATTGCCGCCGAAGTCACCGATTTTCTCAGAGAAAAAGGATTCGACGTTGTTAAAACTGACGACGCCGGTAGAACAGATTATATTTATTCCATGGTTAAAGATAGAACGGGAAATTTATATTCCGCACGGAATCTCGCGGAGATACTGAATATCGATACTCTTTCTGTGCTTCAGGAAATAAACAAATCTCTGATATTGGACGCTACCGTCATACTTGGAAAAGATTACAAACATCTTGCGCCATTCAATTTAAATAGAGAGCTGCCGTAGAATAATTGGTACCACCTGATAATAAGAATATCAAAATTTCCACTTCCAAGAAGACTGATTATAGTTCTAAATCTCTTGCTGAAATTATAGCGAATGCTGCTTTGGAGAAAATAGGTGAAGAAATTAAAATATTCGATTTAGCCGGCTTAACAGATATGACCGACTACTTTGTCATTGTGACCGGAAACGGTAATTTACACGTGAAAGCTATTGTCGATCATATACAGGATAACACCGTTAAGGTTTCCAAACCATGGCATGTAGAAGGATACGAAAGTTTGAAATGGGTGTTACTTGATTACGTTGATGTTGTCGTGCATGTATTCGATAGAACTACAAGAGAATATTATGATATTGAGAGGCTGTGGGCAGACGCTGATATATCATCTGTTTCTGATTAAAACCGATGAAAGAATACCTATTAAAGGCATTATCTGAAGCAGCCGGCGCTCTGGGCTATTCTGATTCTATCGCCGATATATCCCTAGAAAAACCAAAAAGTTCCGAGCACGGAGATATTTCCTCAAATCTTGCTCTTCTTTTGGCGGGTAAAGCAAAAAAAAATCCGATGGAGATCGCCCAATCGTTAATTGATAATCTTGACCTTGATAAGAATAAAATTGAGAGTGTAAATGTGGCTCCTCCCGGTTTTATAAATTTTAAATTCGGTGTTGGATACAGAACAAAAATAATCGAAAGGATTTTATCGGACAACGAGAATTACGGCAGATCAAATGTCGGAACAGGCAAAACCGTAAACATTGAATTTGTCAGCGCGAATCCTACCGGACCTTTAAACGTCGGACATGGAAGAAACGCTGTAATCGGCGACACCGTTTCGCACATATTCGAATTCTCCGGCTATAAAGTCACAAGGGAATATTACTTCAACAACGCCGGAAGACAAATGAGGATTTTGGGCGAAACTGTCAAACATCATTACCTTGAGAAACTCGGCAAGCCTTCCGAATTCCCAAATGACGGATATGAAGGTGAATACCTGATTGATATAGCTCAGCTCCTTCTTGATGAAAAAGGTGACTCACTCGCTGATTCAGATGATATAACACCTTTCAAGGATATAGCAGAGAAAACAATTTTTGCAGAAATTCAAAAGACCCTTGATAATATCGGTATCAGGATGGACAAGTACTCCAACGAAGACGAGTTTTACAGCTCGGGGGCTATTGAGGCAATCGTAAATAAATTCCGTGAAGAAAATCTGGCTTATGATAAGGATGGTGCCGTATGGTTAAAATCAGCGGCTTTGGGAACGGACGATGACAGAGTCATAATTAAAAGCAGCGGAGAATATACATATCGTATGCCCGATATAGCATATCACGTGGATAAGATTCAGAGAAACTACGACATTATTATAGACATTTTAGGCGCAGACCATCACGCATCGTTTCCCGATGTAGTCGCTGCGGTAGGCGCGCTTGGTTATGACAGTAACAAGATTCAGGTGCTACTGCATCAGTTTGTGACGTTGACTAAAGAGGGCAAAAAGATTAAAATGTCCACCCGTAAAGCAAACTATGTCACGCTTGACGAGCTCAATTCCGAAGTTGGTACGGATGTACTCCGATATTTTTTTCTTATGCGAAGCGTCAACAGTCACCTAAATTTTGAGATAGACTTGGCAAAAAAGGAATCGGACGAAAATCCTGTCTATTATGTACAGTATGCGTTTGCTCGTATTTCAAGTCTGATTCGACTCGCGAATGAAAATAATATTAATCCTGAAAACTCGAATCTTTCGTTGTTGGATTCCAAAGAAGAAGCAGCGCTCATTTTCTCTCTCGGTGAACTGCCGGAATTGATTCTGAATCTTCAACAAAATTTACATATTCATTTGCTTACCACATACCTTTCCGAAGTAGCGACACTGTTTTCTCGTTTTTACGAAAAGCACCGAATAGTAAGTGATGATAAAGACCTCTCTGCTGCACGAGTAAATTTATGCTCCGCAACAGCAATTGTACTGAAAAATGGACTCGGATTGCTGGGTATTTCAGCGCCTGAATCAATGTAGATAAGACTTTGATGCTATCATCTTCAATTTTAAATTGGATTAGCCATAAAAGGTTTTGTAGTTATACTTACATTATTAAAAAATAATTTTCCTAATTTGGAGTCATGTTAAATGGAAAAGACATGGTACCTCAAGAGAATAAACATTTTCAAGGGTATGTCGAATGCGGAAGTAAAGCATTTGGACGGCATCACCTATATGAAACATTACGACAAGAAAGACCTGATCTATCTGCCGGGAGATGTGAGCGATCAAGTTTACCTGCTGAAGGAAGGCCGTGTTAAAATCTCTAAACTATCCGAAGACGGGCGTGAAATTACACTCGTTATTCTCGAACCGGGAGAAATATTTGGTGAATCCGCACTCATCAATGACGAGGAAACTCGATCAACAGTGGCGGAAGCTATTGAAAAGGCTTATCTATGTGTTATCAGCAGAAAAGACTTTGAAGAGTTCATCCATAATAAACCCGAACTTGCTCTCAGTATCACAAAACTTATGGGATTCAGGCGTAGAGAAATTGAAAATATGCTCGAAGACCTTGTTTTCCGGGGTGTTCATGAACGGCTCGCAATTCTCTTACTCCGCCTTTCCGAAAGGCATGGAAAAGACGTTGACGGTAATACGCTCATTGATATCAGTCTTACTCACTATGATTACGCAAACCTTATCGGCTCAACCAGAGAAACCACAACGGCTTGCCTTAACGACTTTAAGCGCGAGGGTTTAATTGAATTTAAAAGACGTAAAGTTATCGTCATCAACGAGAAAGGGCTCAAAGATAGAGCTGGAATCTAAAGTTGAAGTGGAACTTTTCGTCACAGAGAAGTGTCCTCAGTGCGTAATCGCAATAAAACGAATCAAAGAAATTACCGTGGAAATTGAAGCAATCAATTTGAATATTGTTAACGTTTCAAATCTGAATAATGGAAAAAATAACTTTAAGAAACTTGCTGTTACCCCGTATTATCTAATTAATGAGAAATTTGTGGTTCCGGGAACTTCAAGCAAAGTTTATATAGAAAGCGTTATACAATCTGCAATAACAAGTGCTTAACAGGCATTTTAACCCGTTACTTTTTTAAATACTCTTAATAAATTTCCGCCCAGGATCATTTCCAAATCTTCTTCAGAGTAACCCCTGTCAAAAAGTGCTTTAGTTATTTTTGGTAAATCACTCACATCATCCATTTCCTTAGGCATTGAACGTACTCCATCGAAATCTGATCCCAATCCCACATGATCAACTCCTACAAGTTTTGCGATATAATCTATGTGATCAATAATGGTTGCGAATGGCGGTCTGATTTTATCTAATTCACTTTTAAAGAGTATATCTATTTCCTCATTAAGGTCGCCGATTCTATCCTCAAATTCCAGTTCCGCCCTAATAGAATCAACTTCCCTTTTGTGAAATTCTATTAAATCATCATACCGGCTTTTATATGTGCTGTCTACAAATCCTGAATTGAAATTCACGAATATTACGCCCCCACCCGCTGCAATGGCCTTTAGTTGCGAATCTTTTAAATTTCGGTAATGAGGTGTCAATCTCCATGCGGAAGAGTGAGATGCTATCACGGGGTCTTCTGTCGTTTCTAAAATATCCATTACGGTTTTTTCACCTGAATGAGACAGATCAATCATAATACCCAATTCATTACATTTTTTGATGACCTCGCGTCCGAATTCAGTTAAACCGAGCGGATAGCCTGATTTATCCGTTGACTCGAATTTTGCCGCTGTCGCCCAACTTGTATTGTGATTCCAGGTTGGAGCAAAGTATCTTACTCCGCGCGAATAAAAATGCTCTAACTTTGATAGATCATTTTCAATAGCATATCCTCCTTCCATTCCAAATGTTCCGGCAATCATACCATCTTCAACGGTTGAAAGTGCTTCATCTGCCGATCTGATTAACCTTATTTTAGTAGGATATTTTTGTTCTACCGCCTCTACGGCATCAATTATTTCATTTGCCTTTTTATACGCATTATCGTTATCGACGTAATTGATGGAATCCATCCAGATAGCGAAAAATATGAGATCCATCCCGCCTTCTTTCATACGGGGTATATCTATCTGTCCAACGGTGTTTCGCTCACCCAAATCTAACCCCTTCAAAATCTTAAGGGGAGTATCATCATGAAGATCTGCTACAAATGACGAATGATGGAAATTTAAATGTTCATCATCGTTTCCGCATGAAATCAGCAACAGAAGGAAAATCAAAAATATAGTTTTCAGATTAATCTCCAAATTGAATATTAGTTTGCCTGTTGTCGAACTCGAAAGGATTCAAGACTTCGATCTCGGTAAAACGTTCATAATCTTCCAGCTGGAAGGTACACAATTTGTATACCCTGTTATCCAGCATAGTTGCCACTAATTCGGCGAGTCTGATATCTGTGCCCTTAAGATTGTAATCTCTCACTAAATTATTTATCGTTTTATACGAATTCATCAGGTTGATTATCTTATTAATAGGTTTAAGATTTATATATTTTTCATATTCGGCAATAGCATCCGAAGAGCTTATGGGATTTCGAACATGCCATTCGCTGGTTAAAGCAACCATCAATTCACTCAGCACTCCCATACTGACACACCCCTTAATGTCACTCTTAACTGCCAGTTCACGAACGTTTAGAGCGTATAGGTGAAGCCGCGAAGACGAATCAGCTGCATGCAGAAGCACGTCGGTATTTAGCAGTATGCTATCTCTAACCACTATAAAAGGCCTTCTTCGACAAATCCGATCGAAGGTGAAGTTCAAATGTCCTGAACTCTACATGCTCAAGCGTGCCTACGCGTTCTTCAAGGCTACCCCTGTAATTCTCCACAGATTGATTTTTAAGCCATAAATCAATGGCATCTTTTGAAAATCGCCAAACATTTTCGAATTTTATTGCAGGGATTGTTCCCGCGCGAGCCATTTTGTAAATTGTTGAGCGACTGAACTGTAGATAATCAGCCAGCTCATCCGCTGTCATAACTTTTTTCAGCATACTCTATTTATCAGATAAATATTTATCCGCCACTTTGAGTGATTTTCTAATATTATTAAATTTCAAAATAACCACCGCATCTTCAAAAACGTACCACTGATATTCCTCATGCTCTTGAGAAAGATTGATTGATCCATAAAGATACTTAGCAAGAAACATTTTTACTACTTTCTTTATCAAGCCTTCCTTCACAAGAAATGTATATCCGAACTTCTCTTCGAAACCATCTATGATCTCTATTTTATCTAATCCGGTTTCTTCATACAATTCTCGTTTTGCTGCGTCCAAATCACTTTCGCCCGATTCTATTTTCCCTTTCGGAAAATTCCAATAGTTCATTCCATGTTTCAGCAGTAAATATTTTCGTTCTCCGTTGTCCTTAAACAATATAAATCCTGCGGAATTTTGCTCAAACGTTTCCATCAATAAAAACGACCGCTGACGCTGATCTGAAACGATTGAAAAGTTTCTTTTACTATCCCGCCATTGAGACTGTTATGATCCACTTCAATTACACCATAATCAAGACTCAGTCCCTCTCCACCGATACCGACACCAAAAGAAGCGTTTTCCCCTGCGATTCCGGACCTGATTCGGATTCCGCTAAAGATATATTCTACTCCGAATCGAAATTCTACGTCAGAAGAATTATTATCGTTTTCTAATCTATTCACAACATTTGCTTCTAATAGGAGACCACTAAACGGAACCAAAGCAAGACCGACGTTAACATAAGTCGGCGGCTTAAATCCGAACAACGAGTCAGTCGCTACGTTATTAATCGCCACTCCAACGGTTATTGGTCTTCTGAGGATATTCATAGTGAACAATGCGCCAAGATCAATTCCTACATTAGTCTCAACGCGGGAGCCTTCCTCATCAAGAAAATCATCAACGTCATTGGCGCTCCTCAGGGAAGTTGCATTAATTGATCGCAAGCCTGTATCCATCATGCGGAAATTTTTAAGGAGAACACCGACTCTGCTCCGATGGGTAATATTAAACGTATATCCGGCGAACAAAAAATCAGATTCTACGTGTCTGCCATAAAATTTCGGTTGTGGATCGAAAAGTCCAAAACCGTCATTGAATAATAGCTCGTCCCTGTTCGAATGAATATATCCCACTGTTGTGCCTTTCCCCTGCACAATAACGCCAAAATATCTCGACGTAAGTCCTAATAAGCTATTCGGTATAACGGACGAAGATCCGTTTCCTGTCCCACTCAGCTGTCGCGGTATGGCAATTACATCACCCCATTTATTATTTCCATTCCATTGAAACAGCGGTTTGAAGCTCAGCGCTCTTCCGGACCGGTTCAGAGCCGGATTTCTTAATACCGATAAAGGGCCGTACGCATCCACAATGCCTGTTAATCCCATCCCGATAGAACGGGAATCTATTTCATTGATCCCGAAATGCAGTAGTTCCTGACTGCGTATTGGAGATGCTACTGTCAGAGATACAGCCAACACAATTACGAATCGAATAAATATTTTTTTATAGTTAATTATCTTTAGCTCCTTGATCAATCCAATCTTTTATGATGTTTATTTCCGACCTTAACAATGGTTGTAAATCCTTTGGCATGATGTTTACCGGATTGCCAACGGGGTCTCTTCCTTCCACGCTCCATATCAGCGGGCTTTCATCAGCGTTTCCGGGCTGAATCACTAATCCACTGTTTCCGCCTGTCATCAGTGTGGCATATGATGTCAGATCCAGTCCGCCCGCACTTGAAGCGTCATGGCAAGCTGCCGTACTGCATGAAAATATGAAAATAGATTCCTGGATTTGATCGTTATAACTTATCTCACCAAGACTTTCACTATCTGAGCAGCCGAATAGCGAAAAGAATATTATCGGAAGTATATATGATTTGTCGACGGAGAACCCCACACTTTAAATTTCCCGCCTTAATGCAGCCTTTTTCAGCTGCGAAATGTGCCATGTTATATCTATATCTTTTGGACACGCTTCAACACAGTTGAAAATTGTGTGACATCGCCAGAGTCCATCTGTCGTGTCTATGATGTCAAGCCGCTCTGCTGTTGCGTTATCTCTTGTATCAAATATAAATCTGTAGGCTTTCAAAAATGCAGCCGGACCGATGTAATCTTCGTTTACCCATAATGACGGACATGACGATGAGCAGCAACCGCATTGAATGCACTTTGCCGATTCAAAAAGGAGTTCGGCATCCTCGTTGGTCTGATACCGTTCTCTATCAGGAGGAGCGTCCTTTGGAATCAGGTATGGTTTTACGATCTCGTATTTTTCGAAAAACGAAGACATATCAACCAGGAGGTCTTTTTCCAGAGGGAGCGCAGGTATCGGTTCTATTTGGATTAGATTTTTTCTTAGTTTTATGTCCTGTACCAATACGGAGCAAGCAAGCCTGTTCCTGCCGTTGATTTTTACTGCGTCAGAACCGCATATGCCATGCGTGCACGACCTACGATATGTTAATCCACCGTCTATTTCCCATTTAATTCTGTTGAGAAGATCTAAAATCCTGTCGGTGGCATTTACATTTTCGAGATCATAATCTTCGAAGTGAGGCGCAGAATCTGTTTCCGGATCGTAGCGTTGTATCCTGACGGTTAAATCCACTAATAAACCCTTTCTTTCGGTTCAAACTGTTTTATAACGACTGGCTTATATCGTATATCCGGCACCGGTTTATCCGTTTTAAAAATGAGCGAATGTTTCAGCCACTCAGCGTCATCTCTTTTAGGAAAATCTTCTCTCCAATGAGCGCCGCGACTTTCTGTTCGATCTAAAGCGCTGGTAATGATTGTCTCTGCTGTGCTAAGTAAACCGCCGAGCTCTATCACTTCCAATAAGTCCGTATTATATCCTTTGCTTCGGTCATCAATACCAACTTTCAGATATTTTTCTTTCAACTCTTTAATCTTTGAAAGACCTTCTTTCAATCCGGCGTCTTCGCGAAATACTGAACATTTGTCCATCATAGATTCCTGCATCTCTTTTCGCACATCAAACATTTTTACGCCAAAATCGTTACCCTTAATGCGTTCGATGGACTTCATTGTCCATTCATCGGCGTTGTCAGGAAGCGAGGTTAATTCGGCGTTTTCAATATACTTCGAAATCTGCTTTCCCCCTCTTCTTCCAAAAACTAATATATCAAGAAGCGAGTTTGTTCCGAGCCTGTTAGCGCCGTGAACGGAGACACAGGCACATTCCCCCGCCGCATAAAATCCGGGCATAATATTGTTATTTTCATCAATAATCACTTCCGCGTCTATTGTGGTTGGTATTCCGCCCATCGCATAATGAGTTGTCGGCTGGACGGGAATCCATTTTTCATTCGCATCTACGCCGAGATAAGTTTTAGCAAATCCTGTAATTTCGGGAAGCTTCTCTTCAATAAGTTCTTTCCCAAGATGAGTCAGATCCAGCCCTACATAGTAAGTTCCGTCGTCTCCCTTTATTCCCCTGCCTTCCTTGATTTCCGTAAAGATTGCGCGGGAGACCATATCGCGTGGAGCGAGGTCCTTTATGCTTGGCGCGTATCTTTCCATAAAACGCTCACCGTCTTTATTTCTAAGGATACCGCCTTCGCCTCTCGCTGCTTCTGAGACTAATATTCCTAATTTCCATAATCCGGTTGGATGAAACTGAACAAATTCCATATCCTCAAGCGGAACTCCGTTTCTGTATGCTATTTCAAACCCGTCCCCGGTCCCAGCCATAGCGTTAGAAGTTATCTGGAATACACGTCCGTAACCGCCTGTGGCAAACATAACCGCTTTTGCGTGAAAAATATGGATTTCACCGGTCTTAATTTCTATAGCAACAAGCCCACAGCAAACTCCATCATTCACTATCAGATCAGTCACATGAAACTCATTGTAAAAAATAACATCGTTCTTCACGCATTGTTCATAAAGCGTCTGAAGCATAACATGACCCGTTCTATCCGCCGAATAGCAAGCTCGCTTCACAGATGATTCGCCAAAATTTGATGTATGTCCGCCGAATTTTCTCTGCGCTATCTTACCCTCAGGTGTCCGATTGAACGGCATACCCATATGCTCAAGCTCGATGATAGCTCTAATGGCGTCTTTACACATAGTCTCGATGGCGTCCTGGTCACCAAGATAATCTCCCCCCTTCACAGTATCAAAAGCATGCCATTCCCAGGAATCCTCTTCTTCATTTCCAAGCGCCGCACTAACACCGCCCTGCGCTGTTCCTGTATGAGACCTTGTGGGATATACTTTTGTCAGAACCGCACAATTTTTATCTGCGGGGATTTCCAACGCAGCTTGAAGGCCTGCTCCGCCGGCGCCAACAATCACAACATCGTATTCATGTATCAATTTATAATCCCTCAGAAAGAAAGTAGAGTTGTAATACCAATAAGACCGAATACGACGCCTGAAATAACAAGCATCGCATATAACGTCCATGATATAGCTTTTTTGAGCTTGAAGTCTCTAATAATAGACCACGTACCGTTTATTCCATGATAAATTCCGAGTACCACAAAAGTCATTTGGAGACCTTTATAAAATGGGTTTTGCATCCTCTCTAAAACCGCGCTGTAAGTATGGCCCGAATCTATATTGTAATGCATTAGAATATAATGACCTATCATTACAAATAGGAGCACGACTCCTGTAATCCGCTGAAGAAACCAGGGCATTGCTCCACCTGATTTCGACGGTACCGATTTATATGCCATAAAATCTAACTCCTCATATTTCGGCTAATGAAATACGCCAAAAAATATTACATACCCCATTGCTATAAACATTGCAACGCTAAGACTGACAAGCCAAAATAGTAGCGGCTTATGATATTTCGAACCATCCGCTAAATCTATAAGAACTATCCTGAACCCATTGAAAGAATGGAATAGCACCAGTCCGAATAACAGCCATTCAAGAACCATAAAAACCGGCTGTTTAAATAATTCCATTTCAGCGTTAAACGCTTCCGGTCCTTTTTGAAGTCCGGTAAGAGCGAGAATGTGAAGATAAAGGTAAAACATCAAACCAAGTCCTGTTATTCGATGTAATCCCCAAGACCATGCACCCGGCGCTTTTTCATATTTCAAAAGAATCTTTAACCAGGACAATATTTATCTCCTAAAAGTGGGGTTTGGTCAATTATTTTCCGTTTTGAAGCTATTGAAAAGCCGTTAGAATGGCAACCTTTTTATCAGATTTCTCAGACATCATTAATACGAATTTAGTTCCCTTCGAGGAGACAACGACAGGATAAATTTTTTAAAAATTACCTGATAAGCCAAACCGTTGTATTAAACCGGCGCCACCGAAAGACGATAAAGCGTAATCAATACGCCATTTATCCACCGTAACTCCCAAGCCGATATTTCCACCGGAATAGACATCTTCACTCAGCGAAGATGTATCAAGGTCGAGCCGAATTGAACTTAATCCCAATATTAAATTGACGTTCGGCGATAGAATTATTTCTCCGCTCACAAGAGCCTTCCAATTTCCGTAAGTCAGCCAAATCCCTTCCGCATTCACGCGTAATGGAAGATGAGCCAGCAGTTTAGTTATACCAAGACGAAAATTTGTTGGAAGTGGATCACTGTTATCAATAAACGCTGTGGATTTACCAAGATTAAATATACCGCCTCCAATGGATAGTTCCCTTTCAGCCTGATAGTATATAAATCCGGCATCTAATGCTATGGCGTTTATCGAATATGCGTCTATGTTGGAATTAGCCCATTTTATATTTGAGCCTATCGAAAGCGCACCGGTTATTTCTTGCGAGTAACCCAGCGATACAATAAGATCAGAGGCTGAAAAATCGGATCCGAGATCGTTTCCCCTGTCATCAAGTCTTTCAAAGCTTCCATAGTCCATTGAAGCCAAACCGATTCCAACAGTGCCTGATTCAAGTTTTTTTGCCATCATGAGATTTCCGCCTCCTATGTCAAGAAGGTGGTTTACGTAATTCGCGCTCCAGGTAACACCTATTAAGCCGCTAAGAGATGCGGGATTATGAAAAAGACCGTGAACTTCTCCTCTTTTGGCGACCATAGTTCCAGCAAGCGAGGCTCCTCTTGCGCTCATTTCCGAATTTAAAAATGCCAGGCCGGGCCGTTCGCCTGCAATCGATTCGTTGAATGTGAACAATATTATAATTGGTAAAATAAAACTTTTAGCCGGTCGCACCATTCTCTTCTTCTCTCTCAGCATCCCATTTTCTTACTATTTTCCAATTCTTATGTTTAACCGCAATGTAAGCCAATAACAATAAAACAGGTATTAAAATCCATATATAATCATTTACAGCGGCAAGGAAATAATATCTATAATTATTCTTTAAGTTCCTTCTTAAGTCTATCTCAAAATCGAGCAAATCCGTACCGGTTACTTCTGTAAACGCCGCTTCAAAAGAATTGTTCAAATTTATATTTTCGAATATGAATTTTATCACATCTTTACCCGCTGTTTCTTTAAGAAACACTATCGCTGCACGCGACTGCGCATACGCAAGATTGGCTTTATTTCCATCAAACGACAAAACTTCTTGTACATCATTTAATTTGATCAAGGATTTTGTGAACAAAGCCCGTGAGAGTAAGATTTTTGCTCTAAAAGTTTCTCCCCCCGCTAAAAATGTAGCCAGACCTTCATTGAACCAACGCGGTACTTTGCCCGCATCAATAACGGCTCCGATTAGAAAATGAGTAAGTTCGTGGGTAATTGTTCTCTCTAACTCTTTTTTTGTTGCTTTGCTGAACGATGTAGATTTAAGAACAATTAGGCTCTTGCTATAATCCGTTGAGCCCTGGCTCCAGGACGGAAGAATATTTCCCGTAAATCCGTCAAATTCCTTTTGGCTTCCGCTTATGATGATATTTGCAATCGGAGGTCCGTCATAGCCGATATCTTCTGAAATTCTATTGATATTATTCAGTATTGTCGAAACAACTAAATTTGTTAACTGTACATCGTAATCGTGATACTGAATCCGAATAAAACCTTCGTTAAATACTTTCCAGTCATCCTGAGCCACCAGCCCTTGCGGAACAAATATCAGCAGCAATAATATATTTAGATGAATCTTACTCATTTTACTTAAAGCATATTTACCGGGTCAACGTCAACCGAAAGCCTTACTTCTCTAGGCAAAGTTTTTCTCAAATTATTCATCTGCTTTCGTAACAATATTTTCACTCCACTCAATCGTTTCACACCTCTATTGTTCAAACGAACCATTACTCTCCACCGATATCTCTTCCTAAGCTTTTCTATGACAGCAGGCGCCGGACCGAGAAGTTCGTAATCTCCACCGTTTCTTTTAAGGGCTGCCATAACTGTTTTGGCTCCCTCTATTGCCATCGATTTTTCTTCTGATGAAGTTTCAAATAAAATGAGTTTGCTATAAGGCGGATAATCCGATTGCTTTCGTTCTTTAAACAGGTTTCTGTAAAAATTATTTTGCTCCTCAATTTCCACACTCTTAATCGGTAATCTGTCAGGATCGATAGTTTGCACTACAACTTCTCCTCGTCTCTTACGTCTGCCCGCTCTTCCTGCAACTTGTGATATCAACTGATAGGTACGCTCACCTGCCCTAAAATCCGGAAGATACAATCCTGTATCGGCAGAAATAATTCCCACAAGAGTTACATTGTCGAAATCCAGCCCTTTTGCAATCATCTGAGTTCCGATTAAAATATCATATTTGCCGGCCTTAAAGTCTCCAAGAATCCGCCAATGAGAACCCTTTCCGGTAGTTGTATCCATATCCATACGTATAGATTTTGCGTTTGGGAATAGATTACCAAGTTCTCTTTCCACCCGCTGAGTCCCCACACCCTGAAACATCAATTTATTATAGTTGCATTCAGGGCAATTTAACGGAACCGATTTTCTTATTCCGCAGTAATGGCAGCTCATCCTGTTGGTTGCGCTGTGATATGTCAGTGTTACATTACAATCAGGACATTCCTGTACATAACCGCATTCTTTGCATTTAATAAGCGACGCATATCCTCTTCTATTTTGAAGCAGTATAATCTGTTCTTTATTCTTCAACCGTTCGGATATTTTATCTCTTAAAACCGAGGAAATAATTTCACCGGAATATCCGCCCTCAAAAGTTTCTGTTCCGGTATTTACTATATGTAATTTTGGAGTGCCTGCGCTACCGAATCGCTCGGTTAATCGCAAATAATGATATTTTTTCTTCTTCGCATTATACATTGACTCCATACTTGGAGTCGCTGAGCCGAGTATAAGCGTTGCTCCTTCGATTTTTGCCCGCATTGTCGCTGCATCACGAGCATTGTATCGCGGCTCAGGTTCAGATTGATTGTATGAGGGTTCCTGTTCTTCGTCAACGATAATTAACTTCAGGTTTTCTACAGGCGCAAATATTGAGCTTCGTGCTCCAACGACCACTTTTGACTGACTCGATTTTACTTTCTCCCAAGATTTACGTCTTTCGCTATCAGATTGATTACTGTGTAAAATACTGACCTGTCCGCCAAAATAATGTTCGAATCGGCTTGCAATTTGTGGAGTGAGCGCAATTTCAGGAACCATAATCAGCACGCCTCCTCCGCCGGAAAGTGTTTCCCACGCTGCCTTGAGGTAAATTTCTGTTTTCCCGCTGCCGGTAACTCCGTGGAGTAAAAATGAGTCGGCTTTTCCATTCATTATGGAATTATGTATTGGAGAATAAACTTCCGACTGCGCATTCGTAAGTAATATTTCTTCCATCTGAAAATCCGGCTCGGTCAATCGTTTCTGAATATTAGCTGTAGAAAATCCCGTATAACTTATTTCTGTTATTACAGCACCCGAGTTCGTTAATGCCTCAAGCGCTGAATCCAATCCATCCGCTCCAATATAATTTCTTAAATGCGAATAGCTGTAACTTTCTTTTTTTTTGAGTTTTATTAAAATCGAATTCATAACTTCCGAAAGACGTTTGCCAGCCATTGCTTCTTCGTTTACGAGCTTTACGATTTTCTTCTTCTTTACACCCATTCCGGCAGGAAGAGCGGCTTTCATCACCAATCCCATAGGAGAAAGATAATAGTCGCTGAGCCATTGCAGAAATTTCAACATATTTGGCGAATAGGCTGACAGGTCGTCAATCTTGGACTTGAGCTCTTTCAAACGTCCTTTGTAATTTCCATTATCGGTTGACGAATTTACCACAAAGCCTACCTGAGACTTGTTTTTCAGCGGCGCCACTACACGACAGCCTATGGGAATATCATCCCATTCTATCGGGATTTTGTAAGTATACGCTTCATCTATCTGTAACGGAAACGCTATATTTACAGTTTTATAATTCTTGTTATTCATAGACAATCAAAATATGGTACCATCATAGATAATACAAAATAAAAGGGATATATTCTCGACCCCAAAATAAAAAGCGTAGGAATTACCTACGCTTTCATCACCTGCTATAACCAAAAGGTTAAACTATTGATCTTTTACTGCTTAACCACCCAGAGCTTCACTTCAGATTTTACATCCTGCTGAATTTTCACCGATACATTATATATGCCCAACGCTTTTATCGGTTCATCAAGAAGTATGTCTTTTTTGTCAACCGTGAATCCCTGTTCAGAAAGCAACTTGGATATTTCCTGAGACGTTACCGATCCAAAAACCTTGTCGTCTTCACCAACCTGCACACTCGCAGTCAGTGAAATTTTGCTCATCTCATCTGCCATTTCATTCGCTGATTCCATTTCGCGATTTTTAACCGCATTCTGGTGTTTTTTACTCTCTTCATATTGAAGCGTATTTGATTTGGTTGCGGCTAATGCCATATTTCTCGGAATCAGATAGTTTCTTGCATAGCCGTTCTTTACGTTGACTATTTCTCCTGCTTCGCCGAGACTTTCGTGGGTTTTCGTTAGAATAACTTTCATATTTTCCTCTACTACACTGATTTAAATGAATACGGAATCAGGGAAATATTCCGCGCTCTTTTTATTGCCGTAGTCATCTCCCGCTGATGCTTTGCGCACATTCCCGACACTCTGCGAGGGATGATCTTTCCCTGGTCTGTAATAAATTTTCTTAACATTTTCGGTTCTTTATAATCTATATACGAGTTACGTGTTTCACAAAATCTACATATTTTCTTCTTTGACATTGCCATTTATTTTCTCCGGAAAATTAAATCTCTAATCCTTTATATCCAAATTCGTCATTATCATTAATTGTATCATTATCTTTTTCAACGCTCGACATATCGTTTCCTACTGATTTCTGAGAATCCGAGTCTGTTTCGCTTTTTTGTTCTTCACTATTTGTGGAATCAACGTTGCCGTTCGATTTAGTTGATTCACTTATTTCTTCAGCTTTATGCTCAAATTTATGTTTGTCCAGAAACTGAATCTTGCGCGCTTTAATTTCAACAATGGTTCGATTATTACCGTCATCCGATTTCCATTTTCTTGATTGCAGTTCGCCTGACACTACAACAGAACTACCTTGCGAAAGTTTTCCATTACAGCTTCTTGCCAAGGCATCCCAAGCGACAACGCCTACAAAACATACATCCTCTTTTACCTGACCTTTGTTGTCCTTAAATCTACGATTAGAAGCAAGATGGAAATTTACTACAGGTGTTCGATCATTTGTTTCTCCAAATGTTGGATCATTCGTCAAATTGCCCGCGATAATTACGCTGTTAAGGTCCGGCATTCGTAAATCAGACATTTAAGCGGACTCCTCTTTCTCTTCCACTGTTTCTTCGACTTCTTCTTTCTCATCTTTCTCGTTTTTTTCAACAACCTTTTCTTCCTCAACAGCTTCTTCTTCTTCGGCTGCCTCTTCAGCTTTTTCTTCTACTTCTTCTTTTTTCTTGTCTGCTTTCTCTTCGACTTTTACATCTTTTCCGATTTTCTTCTCGGTCGTCGGATATTTCTCAATTTCTTTTTCTTCGTGAGCTTTCATTTCTTCGTCAACGCGTTCCGGTTCTTTGTCCAGAACAATGCACAAATGAGAAAGTACGGCATCCATTAAACCGAATTTCTCATTTAGAGTTCTTATCAACTCGGGCTTGGATGAATATCTTAGAATTATATAGTTTCCATAGCGCTGTTTTTCAATATCATACGCAAGTCTTGTTCTTCCCCAATCGCTCTTGCTGTAGATATCGGCGCCTTCTGATGTCATATAATCAACGACATCTTTTTTAATTTGCTGAATTTCATCGCCCTCAAGCGAAGAGTTTATAATATACATCGTTTCGTAATAGTTCACTGCTTCCTCCGTTTCGTATTCATTAAAGTAATGGCGCAATAACCAGAGATACAACAGCCATAAGTTTTATCAAGATATTCATTGAAGGTCCGGATGTATCTTTAAAAGGATCGCCTATCGTGTCGCCTACTACAGCTGCCTTATGAGCGTCGGAGCCCTTACCGCCATATTCTCCGGCTTCAATAAGTTTTTTAGCGTTGTCCCATGCCGCTCCGCCGTTGGACATAAAGAGCGCAAGAAAAACGCCGGCCAATGTAGAGCCGGCGAGAAGTCCTCCAAGCGCTTCTGCTCCAAGCAAAAAACCGATGGTAACAGGCACGAAAATCGCAATAAGTCCGGGAGCTATCATTTCCCTCAATGCCGCTTGTGTACTGATATCAATGCATCTGTCATAATCCGGTTTTCCTGTTCCTTCCATAAGACCGGGAATTTCTTTGAATTGCCTTCTGATCTCTTCTACCATTTTGAAAGCTGCTTTTCCTACCGATGTCATTGTTAGCGCCGCCACAAGAAACGGCACAGCTCCTCCGAGTAGAAGACCTATCACTACGACCGGCTTTGTTAAATCTATCCCTATTTCATCAAGCCCTACCGCTTTGCTATACGCAGAGAAGAGCGCTAATGCAGTTAGTGCGGCAGACCCTACCGCAAAACCTTTTCCGAGAGCAGCGGTCGTATTTCCTAAAGAATCAAGCTTATCGGTAATTTTGCGAACATCCTCTCCAAGACCGGCCATCTCTGCTATTCCGCCCGCATTATCAGCTATAGGACCATACGCATCCACTGACATCGTAATTCCTACGGTCGCAAGCATCCCAACTGCGGCAATACCGATTCCGTACAGTCCGGCGAATTCCGAGGATATATATATTACTGAGGTAATAATCAATATTGGCAATGCCGTACTCTCTAATCCTACAGCCAAACCTGTAATCGCATTTGTTGCCGGACCTGTTACAGATGCTTCAGCAATCCGCCTGATAGGGGAAGACGATGTATAATATTCTGTGGCGAATCCGATGAGCACACCCGCGAGACTTCCGGAAACTATCGCCCAGAATATTGAAATCCCGGTGACGGCTTTATCGCCCAGGCTACCTTGAAAACCAAGCATATCTGTCACGAAATATGACCCTACAAGGAAGAGTAACGAAGCTAAAATTGCTGAATATCTTAAAGCTCCGGCCGGATTTCCTTTACTTAAAACTTTAATAGATGCAATCCCCACCAAAGACGCTACCAGTCCTATCATAGCCAGAATTAACGGGAGAGCCATAAATTTAATCGGCATTACTTCAGCCATGGTAGCTGTGGCGCCGATTGCTATTGTCGCAATAATAGATCCTACATAAGATTCAAAAATATCCGCGCCCATACCGGCAGTATCACCCACATTATCACCTACCATGTCTGCAATAACTCCAGCATTTCGAGGATCATCCTCAGGAATTCCCTCTTCTATTTTTCCTACAAGGTCAGCGCCTATGTCTGCCGTTTTGGTGAAGATTCCCCCACCGACTCTTGCAAACAGCGCTATTGAACTCGCGCCCATTGCAAATCCGTTTATATAGTGAGCCGATGATGTATCCTGTCCATACATCAAAAAGAAAGTACCCACTCCTAACAGACCGAGACTCGCTACGGAAAGCCCCATTACCGAACCGCCCATAAACGACACTACCAGCGCTTTACTTTCCCCTGAATTCGCAGCGGCCTGAGCTGTTCGTACGTTTGCCTTTGTTGCGGCTTTCATCCCCACGAATCCCGCTGCCATTGAACAAAATGCTCCCGCAACATACGCTATCGCCGTCTCCGGCGCTATACTCGTGTAAAGAAATATTGCTACTAAAAAGATAAAACCAAGAAGAATTGTATATTCTCTTCTTAAAAATACCATCGCTCCATTATGTATCAAAACGGCAAGCTCGCGCATCTTCTCATTGCCGGCATCCTGTTTGGTTATATAAACATATACCAATAGCGCAATTACCATTCCTCCAATTCCAAACCATGGCGCAAATTCTACAATACCCGGAATCTCCAAGTTTAATTTTCCTCCCTATTAATCATATCTTTGTTTTCACGTTTATTATATTTATTCATACTTTTTTTAATACCGCCAAAAATAAATTCCATCGCCCCGTTTACCGCGTACTCAACCATATTTCTTGCTTCGTCGGATTGCTCTTCCTCAAACGTAGAAAGCACGAAATCTTTATCATCCGCGCCTCTTGTATCTACATCTATCCCAAGCCTTATTCGAGGAAATTTATCCGTCCGAAGATGATATATAATTGATTCCATGCCGTGATGACCGCCTGCTCCGCCGCCTTCTCTTATCCGCACGGTTCCTAACGGCAAATCTAAATCATCATATACTACAAGTAATTCCGAAGAAGATAATCCATATCGGTTATAAATATGTTCAACGGCGATTCCGCTATCGTTCATATATGTTGTGGGCTTTATAAGCAGAAAAGTACCGCTCCTGTCCTTTGCCTCAAAGTAACGTCCTTTACCCGCTTTAAATGATATTTTTTTCTGCTCTGCAATCCCGTCAATTACCATCCAACCGAGATTATGTCTCGTATCTTCATATTCTATTCCCGGATTACCTAAGCCTATTAAACATTTCAAAATATAAATTGATTTAAATTACTCTTCTGAATCATCGGTAGATTTATCAGCTCCTTCTTTCTTCCCGCCTTCTTCAGTTTTACCCTCTTCGCCTTCGCCCTCGACTTCCTCACCTTCAACTCCTTCTTCCAGCTCTTCTTCAACCACAACTTCTTCTACTATCTTCGGAGTTACTACTGATACTACAGCGAGTTCTTCATCAGTTACGACAATGACGTTCGGCACATCAATATCTTTTACATGAATTGAATCACCGATTTCAAGATCCGCAACATCAACATTGATAACGTCAGGTAACTTTCCGGGTAATCCTCTAATCACTAATTCTCTCAAAGTAGATTGTTGGATACCTCCCATTTTTACGCCTTCTGGTGTACCTTCAAAATGAATCGGGATATTAACTTCAATCTCTTTATCCATTCTGATACCCATCAGATCCACGTGTAAAATCTTATCGGTTACCGGATGTATCTGTAAGTCCTTAATGATGACTTGTTTATCTTCCTCATTCGCCAATTTCATTTTAATAATAACATTTCCCGAAGCTATTATAGCGTTCAGGTCGCGTTCATTTATTTCTATTTTTATAGATTCACTTCCGGCAATATAATAAATTCCCGGAATTTTCCCATTTCGTCTCGCGGAATTTATTTCGCTTGTACGTTTTAATTCTCGTGTTTCAACGTTAAGTACATCATTGGCCATTTTTTAGCTCCTTACTGATTTCAATAATCTCGGCTATCGAATAATTTACTGATAGACCGTTCTTCATGTATTCTTTTAATTGCCTCTCCAAAAATATTGGCTACCGAAACAATTTCTAATTTAGTAGATTTATAACCTTCAGGCAGTGGAATTGTATCCGTCACTATAAGTTTTTGGATGGCGGATTCTTCTATTCTTTCCAACGCGCTATCGGATAGAACAGGATGCGTCGCCATTGCATAGACCTTGGTGGCTCCTCGCTCCATAGCGGCTCCGGCTGCATTTATCAACGTTCCGGCAGTATCTATCAGGTCGTCTAACATAATTACAACCTTACCTTCTATATCACCGATAATATTCATCACTTCCGATTTATTCGCCGATTCTCTACGCTTATCAATAACTGCAAGTTCAAGATCCAAACGACGTGCATATGCGCGCGCCATCTTAATTCCGCCTATATCCGGCGCCATCACCACTGCGTTTTTCAAATATTCCTTCTTTGAAAGATAACCAAGCAATACCATTGAAGAATAAAGATGATCAACTGGTAAATCAAAGAATCCTTGTATCTGGGGAGAGTGCAAATCCATCGCCATTACTCTATTCGCCCCTGCAACTGTTACCATATTAGCGAAAAGCTTTGCCGATAAAGCCACTCTCGGAGTGTTCTTTCTGTCCTGCCGCGCGTACCCATAATATGGAATTACGGCAGTTATCCGTTTCGCTGATGCTCGCCTGGCGGCATCTATCATTAAGAAAAGCTCAAGGTAATTTTTTGCGGGAGGATTTGTTGATTGGATGATAAAAACATCGCTGCCGCGGATAGTCTCATGAAATTTAACGTATATCTCTCCATCCTTGAACTCAACTATTTCAATTTTGCCCAGAGGTTTCCCGAGATATTTTGCAATCCCTTCCGCTAAAGAAAGATTTGATCTTCCGCTGAATATTTGAAATTTCTTTTCCATTAGTTCCGGTTTTTTATTGCTGGGGTGGCAGGATTCGAACCTGCGATCCAGGGACCAAAGCCCTGTGCCTTGCCGCTTGGCCACACCCCAATCATATCAAAGTGTGCCTTCTCGCACCATTGTTAACACCCAACGCTTATGACTCTTGTTCACCAATTTCTTTGCCTTTTCAGCCCTTTCGGTCGTCTCATAAAATCCGTATACTGCTGAGCCGGATCCGGAGAGTGAAGCAAACACCGCTTCCGATTTCAGCAGGTCTTTCTTTATATCACCAATTTCAGGATATTTCGAAAAAATCAGAGGTTCAAAATCATTCCTGAACAGTTTCCTGTTTTTTGCGTCCCCATTATGGGGGAAACTTGCTAAATTAACGTCATTAATATTCCTTGTCAAGCTCAAAGGCTTTACACTTTCATAAGCCCACGATGTATTGATATGTATGTCCGGAACCACAAGAAGTAAAACCCAGTTTTCGCTTAATTCACCCGGACTTAATTCATCTCCAATGCCCTCGGCATACTGACATCCGCCTCGAATAAAAAATGGTATGTCTGCCCCCAATTCGGCTGCAATGTTTTCCATATTTTGTGCGCTTAATTTTATGTCTAACAGTTCGTTGAGCCCCCGAATTACGCAAGCGGCATCGCTGCTTCCGCCGCCCAAACCCGAACCCACAGGCAGTGTTTTTTCAAGTTCTATGCTTACACCTTTTTCTTCCCCGATAAATTTAAAGAATGACTTTGCTGCTTTGCTGCAAATGTTATCATCTCCATCGGGCACGTTTTCTCCATACCACTTGAAACTGATTCCCGGTTCATCTTTCAGACTTAACGTTACCTTGTCATAGATATTTACCGTCTGATACATTGTCTTCAGAGAATGGTAGCCGTCGTCCCTCCGGCCGGTTATCCTCAGACCAACATTTATTTTGGCGTAAGCATTTAAAGTCAACGGTTTCATTCAGTTCCTAAGGCATTATTAAAACGTAGGATAACTTCATCTTTACCGAAATATTCCACCAGCTTTTGCAGCTCGGGACCATGACTTAGACCCGTTAGAGCTATTCTAACGGGCATCCAGAGATTTTTCCCCTTATGCCCGGTCTCTTCTTGAACTGATTTCATTATTGAACGAAAATCATCTTCACCGAGTTGTTCGAACTCTCCTGCAATCTTCAGGAAACATTTGAATATATTCCGAGAGTCTTCTTTTTTTAGAATCTCTTTTTCATCTTCATTTTTTGGCGAATAGTCAGAGTTATAAAACACTGACACATAATTTGGTATTTCAGAAATCGTTGATAAATTTCCCCTTACCGCTTCTACAACCAAAGATGTTTTTTCCTCATCGTCCGTAGAATACCCTGCCGATTGAAGATAGGGAATCGATTGTTCCATCAGTCGTTCTTTACTCAAAGCTCGAATATATTGCCCGTTCATCCATGTGAGTTTGTCATCATCGAATACGGCTGCCGAGGACGACATTCGGGAGAAACTAAATTCGCTTATGAGCCTGTCCACATCTATGATATCATCTCCGCTTTCTGACGACCAGGAGAGCAGACTGAGATAGTTGATCAAAGCTTCCGGCAGATAACCTTCTTCCCGGTAACGCTTGATCGAAAGCGCTCCGTTCCTTTTTGAAAGTGTCTTTTTTTCTTTGTTCAATATTGTAGCGGTGTGCGCAAAAAACGGAACATCAAAATTAAATGCCTCATAAAGAAGTAATTGCTTTGGCGTATTGGAAACGTGCCCTTCTCCCCGAATTACATGGCTTATCTTCATCAGAGCGTCATCTACTACTACAGCGAAATTATAGGACGGCATTCCATTGGAGCGAATTATTACAAAATCTCCGATGTTGGAAAGATCCCAGCTGATTTCTCCTTTAATCAAGTCGTTAAAAGTTATAGTCCCTTCTCTTACTTTGAACCGCAATACCGGTTTTATTCCCTCATCAATCTTTTGCTGTTCTTCCGAACTCGATATTTCTCTGCACTTTCCATTATATCTTGGCTGACGTCCTCCTGCTAACGCTTTTTTACGCGCAGCATCAAGTTCTTCTTCAGAACAATAACACTTGTAGGCGATTCCATCGCTAAGGAGCTTTTCTGCGTATTCTTTGTGAAAATCAAGTCTGTCTGACTGAAGGTACGGTCCGTAATCACCGCCTACGTCCATTCCCTCCTGCCAATCTATTCCCAGCCATTTAAGATCATCGGAAATCATCTCCTGCGAACCGATAACGTGTCTTTCCTGATCAGTATCTTCAATCCTGAGGATAAGCGTTCCATTTTGTTGTTTCGCATATATCCAGTTGAGCAGAGCCGTTCGAATGTTCCCTGCGTGAAGTGCTCCTGTTGGGCTTGGCGCGAATCTAACTCTTACTTCTGACAAGTTTAGCTGCTCTCCGACAGCCGCGATGAACGTTTACTTTTGACATAATAAAATATTGATATCACGATTGCCGCTAAAATTATTATTGAAACGATCCGGCTATAATTTCGGAGACCGCTCTCAACAGCCTCCCAATTGCTCCCAGCGTAGTAACCCGCAGTAATTAATATCGTATTCCATACCAAACTCGAAATTAAAGCCAGAACAGTGACTTTGAGCCATCCGAATTTTGAAAACCCTGCGAAAATTGAAACTACAGACCTTGTTCCTGCTAAAAATCTATTTACAATTATGACCCAAATGCCCCATTTGCCGAACCATTTATCAATTTTAGATATCCTTTTGGAATCAAACCATCTGAGTTTTCGTTTCTCGAAAAAATCTCTGCCTCCGTATCTTCCGATAGCATAAAATGTCAGGAAACCCGCAAGGCTACCTACGGTTGTCATAATAAGAGTCGGGATAAAAGCTATGATTCCAATACCCACCAGATAAGCGCCGAAAATTACTATTGAATCTCCCGGAATCGGGGGAACAATGTTTTCAAGATAAGCAGCCAAAAGGAGAGCGAGGTATATCATTGCGGGATTCATTCCGCTGATAAATTCTATAAACCATTCCATTTCAGTGTCTCACTTTACCGAACTCAATAGCGCAACTGCCATCGCAGCAATCCCTTCGCCTCTGCCTATTGCCCCAAGACGCTCGTTAGTGGTAGCTTTAATCGAAATAACAGCTGCATTACAGGAGAGCGCTTCGCAGATATTTTCTCTCATCTGCTTTTTATACGGACTAATTTTGGGTTCTTCCGCGATAATTGAAACATCAATATTTTCCAATTGCCAACCCTTGTTGCCAATCAGGGAGAAAATATCTTTTAATATTTTCAAGGATGAGATATTCTTGTTTTTTTCATCTGTATCGGGAAAATGTTCTCCGATGTCGCCTAAATTAGCCGCTCCCAACAGAGCATCAGCTATTGCGTGGCTGACCACATCGGCATCTGAATGCCCTTTAAGTCCAAGGGGGTGGGGGATATTTACACCTCCTAATATCAACGGAGTTCCATCTTCAAACGGGTGAACATCATATCCGAATCCTACTCTATGCATCCGTCAGTTCCCTTTTCAGGTAATATTGAATATGATTCACATCCTCAGGAAAAGTAACTTTAAGGTTGTCTGATCTTCCTTCAACTATGGAAACATCAACACCCATACGTTCTACCAACGATGCCTCATCAGTTCCAATGAAATCTTCATCCCTTGCTGATTTAAGAGCATCTAATATAATATCTTTCCGAAATCCCTGCGGAGTTTGCGCAAGCCAGATAGTATCACGAGGAAGCGTTTTGGCTACTTTATCATCCATAACTTCTTTAACGGTTTCTTTGCATCTAACAGCCAGCAATGCGGCTCCATTTTGCATCGCGGATTGAATGACCGAGTCAATTTCTTCAGCGCGAACCAATGGTCTTGCGCCATCGTGAATCAGAACTATCTGCGCATCTTCGGATGTTGCGTTCAAACCGTTTTCCGTTGAGTTCTGTCTCTCATCTCCCCCCGGTACAATCGCCTTAACCTTTTTAAATCCCTCATTGCCAACCACTTCATCTCGGATATAATCGAGAGAATCTGCCCTGACGACCAATATAATTTCGTCGATAGCTGAAACAGCTTCAAACCTCGAAATAGTCCAAGCAAGAAGGGCGCGACCCTCTATCACTGCAGACAGCTTGTCCACACCGTTGTCCATTCGCGTGGAACTTCCCGCAGCGACAATAACAGCGGATACACTCAAATCATTTACCTAAATGATTAACATCGCATCGCCATAGCTGTAAAAGCGATACTTCTTCTTTTTTGCCACTTCGTATGCTTTAAAAATCATATCTCGTGTGGCAAATGCTGAAACGAGCATCAGAAGAGTAGAACCGGGCATATGGAAATTAGTTAAAAGTTTATCCACCACCTTAAAATCATAGGGAGGAAAAATAAACTTATCTGTCCAACCCATCCCCGGATTTATTCTATACTGATTTATGTAAACCGATTCCAACGCTCTTGTGGTCGTGGTTCCAACGCTCATTATCTTCTTCCCCTGTTCCATAGCGTTGTTCACTATATTAGCAGCGTCAATAGGTATTTCAAAATACTCCGAATCCATTCGATGCCTTGATAAATCTTCAACATGAACGGGCTTGAATGTTCCGAGTCCCACATTCAAAACTATCGGAACGACATGAACGCCTTTCTTTTTCGCTTTTTCGAGAAGCGGAAGAGTAAAATGAAGCCCTGCTGTCGGTGCAGCTACAGCTCCCACATGGGTTGCGTACACCGTCTGGTAACGTTTCTTATCCACTTTGGTCGCTTTTCTCTTAATGTAAGGCGGCAATGGAGCTGAGCCAACTTTATCAAGTATCTTATAAACGTCATCACCGTTGCAGGAAAACCGCACTACTCTGCCGCCGGAGACGGTATTATCAATTACGTCACAGGTTACTTCTTTGGTTATGCTGAGCTTATTGCCGATTCGGACTTTACGAGCCGGTCTGACAAGAACTTCCCACATATTGCTTTCCAGCTCCCTCAAAAGGAAAAGCTCTACTTTTGCGTTTGTTTTTTCTTTTATTGCCTGAACGCGAGCAGGAAAAACCTTTGTCTCATTTAGAATCAGACAATCGCCTTTCTCCATATAGTCAATTATGTTATAAAAAGTCCTATGCTCGATCTCACCTGTTTCTTTGTGAAGCACCATCAATTTTGATCTATCTCTTTTTGGTAATGGCGATTGCGCCACAAATCTATCCGGTAAATTATACTGGAATTCTACTAATCTCATCCCCATATCATTCTATCTCCTAATCTGTAAACATCGATCCTTGAATATTATTTGGAATTTTAATTCCAAAATGTTTATATGCTCGGGCAGTTACTTCTCTGCCTCGATTCGTTCGCTGAATAAATCCTTCCTTTATTAGAAAGGGTTCGTAAACTTCCTCAATGGTGCCGCTTTCCTCGCCAACTGCAACTGCGAGACTATTTAGACCAACAGGGCCACCACCGAATTTTTCTATTATTGTTGATATAACTTTTTTGTCCATTTCGTCTAATCCAACTTCGTCCACTTGAAGTTTATCAAGAGCGCTTTTGGATAAACCGATTGTAATGTCGCCCGTTCCCTCAACCTGCGCGAAATCCCTTACCCGTCTCAGAAGCCTGTTTGCTATCCTCGGCGTTCCCCTTGAACGCTTGGCAAGCTCCTCCGTCGCTTCTTCGCTTATTCCTACTTGCAGTATTTCCGCCGATCTTTTTATCACCTTCTTTAGATCTTCCGTCTTGTAAAAATCCAACCTTTCCACCACACCGAATCGTCCCCTGAATGGTGATTCAAGCAAACCGGCGCGGGTTGTTGCCCCGATAAGGGTAAATCCGGATAGCTTAAGCTGGACGCTGCGGGCACTTGGACCTTTATCAATCATAATGTCGATTTGATAGTCTTCCATCGCGGAATAAAGATATTCCTTAACGCTCGCATTCAACCGGTGAATCTCATCTATGAATAAAACATCTCTTTCGTTTAATTTGGTTAACAACCCGGCAAGGTCGCCCGGTTTATCAAGAGTAGGGCCGGAGGTCATCGAAATTTCGACTCCGAGTTCGTTGGCTATGATATTGGCAATGGTAGTCTTTCCAAGTCCGGGAGGACCAAAAAGGAGTACATGGTCCAAAGGCTCACCTCTTCCGAGAGCTGCTTTTATGTACAATTTGAGATTATCAACTTTTTCTTTTTGCCCGATAAAATCCGAGAACAGTTTCGGTCGGAGAGTTTTTTCTAATTCCCGTTCGCCGCTGAGTTCAACAGGAATGGAAATATCAGTTCTTTTGTTTTCGTCGGCGCTCATTTTCTCGCTATAACTTTTTCTACCGATTTCACAATATCCGCTGCGGTCAATCCGTATTTTTCCATCAATTCGTCCGACTCACCCGATTCTCCGAACGTATCATCAACTCCGATTATTTCCATCGGAACAGGCTTGGAAACCGAAAGCACTTCCGCGACAGCGCTCCCAAGACCACCCATTCTTTGATGTTCCTCTGCTGTAACCACCGCCCCGCATACTTCAGCGGCATCTATAAGTGCGTCTGAATCAATCGGTTTTATTGTATGACAGTTCAATACACGAGCCGATATCCCTTTTTCGGACAACACTTTTGCGGCAAGTAGAGATTCATACACCAATCTCCCGCATGCCACTATTGCAACATCACCACCGTCTATCAATAAATTTGCTTTTCCGATTTCAAAAGGAGTGTCTTCAGTTGTATAAGCGGGAGACCCTTGTCTTCCGAACCGAAGATAAACCGGACCGTGAATTTCAGCAGCCTTTATTGTGGCTTTTTTCGTTTCTAATACGTCGGAAGGCACGATGACCTTCATATTGGGAAGCACTCTCATCATTGCGATGTCTTCCAAAGCCTGATGTGTAGCTCCATCGGGACCGACTGTAATACCGGTGTGAGATGCTGCGAGTTTTACGTTTATATTATTATAACAAACAGAAATTCGTATCTGATCCATAGTACGGGTAGGCATAAACACGCCAAAACTTGCGGCAAACGGAATTTTTCCGGATAATGCCAATCCTGCCGCCATACCGACCATATTCTGCTCTGCAACCCCGCTTTGGAAAAACCTTTCAGGCCACGTTTTTATAAATTCACCAAGTTTCAAGCTCCCCGACAGGTCCGCGCAAAGAGCCACCACATCTTCATTGTCACTTCCAAGAACTACCATTGCCTCGCCGAATCCGGCTCTTGTAGCTTTTTGCTCCAGATCATTATACAGATCAGCTACGAGTTTCATTTCGGGGTTAATTCCGCTCATAACCCTCCTGCGCAAGTCCCAACTCCGCTAATCCCTCCATCAGTTCTAACCTGTTCGGCGCTATTCCATGCCATTCATATTTATCTTCCATAAAACTGACGCCTTTACCGGGAGTTGTGTGAGCTATGATGCATATCGGCTGCCCTTTCATTTCTATAGCCGAATTCATCGCCTGCAATAGCTGCTCCATATCGTTTCCGTTTATCTCAATCACCAGCCAATTAAAAGCTTCAAACTTATCTCTCAGCGGCTCTAACGGAAAAATATCTTCGGTGTTTCCGTCTATTTGTATATTGTTCCTGTCGATAATTGCAACAAGGTTATCCAGCCCCCATTTCGCGGCGGCATTTGCCGCTTCCCAACTTGAGCCTTCCTGTAATTCACCATCGCTTAACATCGCAAATATATGGCGATCAGCCTTATCCATTCGGGCTGCCAATGCCATTCCCACAGATATGCTCAGCCCCTGTCCGAGAGACGCGGCGCTGGTCTCGATTCCAGGTAGATCAAGTCTGCTGGGATGCCCCTGAAGTTTGGAACCTAACGTTCGAAGAGTCTTTAATTCATCAAGGTCAAAATATCCTGCCCTTGCCAATGTTGCATAAAGAACAGGACAGATATGACCGTTAGATAAAACGACCCTATCCCGCTCCTCCAACAAAGGGTCGTTTGGATCGAAATTCAACACACTAAAATATAGAGCGGCAAATACGTCCGCCATTCCCAATGACCCGCCCGGATGACCGGAGCCTGCTTTTTCCAACATACGCAAAATATCACCTCTTATTTCATTGGCGATATTCGTTAGAGATTCTATATCATACTGATGAGGATTCATAAATAAATTTGCTATAAGCTATTGTAATATAAGGCATTTTAGACGTTTTTCCAAGAACTATCTAATGCCTTCCGTTTAATATTTTTTTAATGTATTGACCCGTATATGAAGTTTTAGATTTCGCTACTTCTTCAGGCGTTCCGGTTGCTACAACCCTGCCTCCCTCGTCCCCACCTTCCGGTCCAAGATCAATCAGATAATCTGCCGTTTTGATTACATCTAAATTATGTTCTATTATTATTACGGTATTCCCAAGATCAACCAATCTGTTAAGGACCTTCAGCAGCATTTTAATATCTTCAAAATGTAAACCGGTAGTAGGTTCATCAAGTATGTACAGAGTTTTCCCCGTATCTATTTTGCTTAATTCGGAAGCAAGCTTTACTCGTTGAGCTTCTCCACCCGACAGAGTAGTGGCTTGTTGACCGAGATGAATATAGCCTAAACCAACATCCGTCAAAGTTTGAAGCCTTCTCTGGATTCTTGGAACTTTTTGAAAGAATTCTAACGCCTCTTTTACGGTCATTTCCAAAATATCAGAGATATTCATCCCTTTATACCGAATATCAAGAGTCTCCCTGTTATATCTTTTCCCCTCGCAGGATTCACAGGGAACATAAACATCAGGAAGAAAATGCATTTCTATTTTTATAATCCCATCACCCTCACATGCTTCGCACCTTCCACCCTTCACGTTGAAACTAAATCTTCCGGGTTTGTATCCGGCTATTTTCGAATCCGGTAAATTACTGAAAAGCTCTCTTATATATGTGAACGTTCCTGTATAGGTAGCCGGATTAGAGCGTGGAGTTCTCCCGATGGGCGATTGATCTATGTCCACAACTTTATCTATATTGTTCATTCCGTCAATGCTTGAATGATTTAGAGGCATTTTAATGCCTCCATAAATATGTCTCATCAACGCAGGATAAAGCGTTTCATTTATCAGAGTACTTTTTCCTGATCCCGATACACCTGTCACTGCGATAAAAAGTCCAAGAGGTATATCTACATTCACTTTCTTGAGGTTGTGGCCGGTCGCGCCATTAATAATCAAGAATTTACCGTTGTGTTTTCTTCTCTTTTTCGGAATTTCGATTTTTTTCCTGCCGGACAGATATTTTCCGGTCAACGAATGTTTATGTTTTTTTATAAAAGCCGGTGTGCCTGAGGCTACTATTTTACCCCCGTTTTTACCGGCTCCCGGCCCAAGATCAATAACCCAATCAGCTGCTTCGATAATTTCCTGGTCGTGCTCCACAACGAGAACCGTATTCCCCATTCTCTTGAGATTTTCAAGAGCGTCTATCAATCGCCTATTATCCCGCTGATGCAAGCCGATAGAAGGCTCATCAAGAATATATAGAACGCCTACCAGCTGAGAGCCTATCTGTGTCGCAAGCCTGATGCGTTGTGATTCTCCCCCTGATAAACTGCTCGACCGACGATCAAGAGTAAGGTAATCAAGACCTACATTAAGAAGAAATTCTAACCGCGACTTCACCTCGCTGATTATCTGGTTAGATATTTCCTGTTGAGTCTTGGAGAGTTTTATTGATCCAATAAATTCTCTCACTCCTTTAATAGATTTATTCGTAAGCTCTTGAATATTTATTCCGCCTACCCTTACAGCTAGACTTTCCTTACGTAATTTGCTTCCATTACACTCGGGGCACGGTTTGATTGACATAAATTTTTCTATCCAACCACGAATCCCGGCTGAACCGGTTTGTGAATATCGTCTTTTTAGATTCGGTAATACCCCTTCAAATTTCGTCTGATATTCCCCTTTTGCCTTTCCATTACTATGGACGTATTTGACGGTTATCTCCAGATCACCGGATCCGTATAAAAGAATATCTTGCGACTCTTTCGAAAGGTTCTTCCATGGCGTAACGAAGTCAAAATTGAATTCCGCAGCTACGCTTTTCAGAATTGAGGAAAACCAATTTCCCCTCGGTTGACCGCCAATCGGTTCTATAGCTCCCTGAGCAAGGGAGAGTGACGGGTCAGGCACAACCAGGTAAGGATCTACATCCATTTGTGTACCAAGACCGTGGCAGAGATGACATGCGCCATAAGGACTATTGAAAGAAAACATTCTTGGAGCTAATTCTTCATAAGATATTTCGCAATCTGTGCAGGCAAATTGTTCGCTGAACGTATGCATTTCTCCTCCCAGCACATCGACGAAAATCAATCCGGAACTTAAATGTAACGCGGTTTCAACAGAATCAGTCAGTCGCTCTTTTATGGTCGGCTTGACTACTAATCTGTCCACAACGACTTCAATGTCATGTTTCTTATTTTTATGAAGCTTCGGAATATTTTCCAAGTCGTGGAGTTCGCCGTCAATTCGCATTCGGACGAATCCTTTCTTTTGAACTTCCTTGAACAGCTCCTTGTACTCGCCTTTTCGCCCTCTTATTAAAGGTGATAGTACGTGTATGCGCTTACCTTCGGGTATATTTAGAATGGAATCAACAATTTGCTGTACCGTCTGCCGTTCGACTATTTTACCGCAATTATAGCAATGCGGTACACCGATGCGGGCGTAAAGCAACCTCAAGTAATCGTAAATTTCTGTTACGGTTCCCACCGTAGATCGGGGATTTTTTGATGTTCCTTTCTGCTCTATGGAAATCGCCGGCGATAAACCGTCAATGTAATCAACATCAGGCTTTTCCATAAGCCCAAGAAACTGTCTCGCATAGGAGGATAGCGATTCTACGTATCGCCTCTGTCCTTCAGCATAGATTGTGTCAAAAGCCAGTGAAGATTTTCCTGAACCGGATAGTCCTGTGAGTACAACGAGTTTTTCTCTCGGTATATCTACGTTTACGTTTTGAAGATTGTGTTCCTTCGCGCCGCGTACTGTTATCTTGTTACCTGCCACCATCATTCCGTTTATATTCGAACATTGAATATACGAAATTATTGAGGCGAATTCAAGCAGTATTTAACGAATTTCCCCTTAATATCAACAACTTATCGGAAACGGACAGGGGCATCTTGAAGATGCCCCTGTTATCTGAACGAGATGTCAAAAACTCAGAGTTTTTTCAAAAACTCCTTAGAATCCTCCTGTCGCCCTGCGTCCTGACGCTCTACTACTTCCATAGATAAACATTTTTCAAAGGCTTCTTTTGCTTTCGCCTTTTCGCCTAATTTCTTGTAGGTTACGCCAAGCTCAAAATAGTGCAGCATCCTGTCAGGCCGAAGATCTATTGCTTTATCAAAGTTCATAACAGCGTCTTCATTTGAGGCTGAAGGAAGCCCGCCATATATTATTTTCGCAGCGGCTCTCAAAAACCAGGATAAATTTGCTACTTCCCGGTTCCATCTTCCCAGTACGTGATAGGAACCGTCCAAATTCGGATTCAGTTCAATTGCCTTTGTAGCTTCCTCTTTCACTTCTTTTGATAGGTTGACTTTTTTCTTACCGCCGGAAAATAGCGCGACTCGCCCCACTGCAACCGAAAGAAAGAGATGGCAATCTGCATTGTCCGGATATATACTCACACAATCTCTCGCCCATTTTTCCGCATCTGCGTAGTGAGCCTTGGTTTCATCTTTACTATCCGCGAAAAACCCCATGTCAGTGTATTCCCTGACAATCTTCCAGATATAAGTAACATTGGATGAATCTTCCTTATTTGCGTTCAAATAGGATTGAAGCGCCATTTCAGTATTAAACGAATCTCTATATGCATCTCCTTCAGATTCAAACTTTTCGGCTGCGCTCATCTCCATATGCATTTCATGCATGGTCGTATCATTATCCATCATTAGTGAATCTTCTCCACCCATATCTTGGGCGTATAATCCCAATGGTACCAACAGCATACTGACTATCATCACTGATTTCAGGTATCCCGGCATAATTTCATATTCCCTTTTGATTAGAAAAATTCTACGTATATTATTTTTATCTCTCTGCTTGCCGCATCCCTATCAACTCTGTTTCCTAAAATATTATTCACGTCAAACTCAATTACTAACTTCTCCACGAACGACCATCGAAGAGCAACGTTAAAATAACCGTTCCCCGAGCCGAGCGTATTATCACTGTTGTCGTTGAGAGCAAAATCATATTCCGCAAGCAATGATATCTCCTCGTTGATGCTCTTATCGAAACCCACCCACAGATTCAGGTCGCTGTCGCCGTCATCATCCTCAAAACTTTTATTTGCTCCGCCATGAAATCCGAGATTACCGATCATGCTGTAATTTTTACTCAGTGCGACATAGATTCCGGGCGATTTAATCTGATAGCGGATTAATTCTTCCGACCATGAGCCGTATCCCTGGCCGCTAAATCCAATCGAAACTGCAGGGCCGGAATAACTCTCTTCCATAAGCCTGTACTTAATATTCACTTCAGGCCTGGGATTCCATTCAACATCACCTTCACCAATGATGTTTAAACCTCCGTAAGTGGCTCCAAAAGTTATCCTGTCGGTGAGTCCAACCGCCACACCTCCCAGCAATCCACCGCCCGGATAAACTCTTAATTCAAAATCATAACTTCCTCTGGCTAATGAGCCGGCAGTAGGCCTGTTTATGAGGTTTCGCTGTTCAAATAATGTTATGTCCTGCGCGGGAAGAACTGATGGTAAAAGTAGAAAAAAAACAAAAATTCTCATCTTTACAAGCATATTTTGGAACTCCTTAAGATGAATTAAACTTAATATAAACAACTATCTCTCTGAAACACAAGCAAAAGAGACTCACTTTATACGCTACTGAACAGGATTTGCTCCCGAAAAATTTATTCGGAAGATCCTGTCGAGATTTTGGAGCTGATTCTATTATTCAATATCAGTAGAAAGCTTGTATCGAAGAACGCGATTGTTGCCGATATTGGTAGATTTCTCTACCTCAATAACCGCTTTTTTCAATCCATATTCGCTTCGCCGATACTGCCCCTTTGAAACGGATAAAGGTGCAATAATCAATGCGCTTACAAAAATTATTTTATAAATCAATTTCGTTTAATATAGTTTATTGTCTCTATTTTTTATGTTAGGCATTAAAATTACCGGCTCACCAATTTAACTATTGATTGATTTCTTGTCAATATGAATCAACCTACTTTTTAAGCCTGAATCACAATTTTTCCGATTTCAATTCCCATATGATTTATCAATATCGGAAATTTTAATCGTTCCAAATCTACGTTAGGCGTCAAACCCAACTTATCCAAGATATGCAGAACTGCCGGCACTACCGCCCTCCGACTTCCATCGTGCACTTTAAGCGCTAATGAAATAGGGCCGTCCTCACTGTGAAATGCCATACATTGTATGCCTTCAGCCCCCATCTTTGAGAGTAATTTTCCGTTTCCGGCTTTCATCATCAGCGTATCAAATCGACCTGTTCCGCCAATAAGCACAGGGTTTGATGTCATTATGTTCCATATTCTTTCCAAATGAGTTCCGTTTTCGGCTGCGGCTATTTTATGGTAAAGCGTCGCCATATTTTTCAAAGTTAGATAAAATACCGGTGCCGAACAGCCGTCAACTCCGACGGTGACATCTTCTTCACCGGTCAGTTCTTTAATCACATTCAGTATCCTTTGCTGCACAGGATGGTCGGGATTCAGATAATTATCCAATTCTTCGTCCATAGCTTTTGCAATAGCCAACATAGCGGAATGTTTTCCCGAGCAATTGTTCTGCAACACAGATGGTTCAGTTCCGGATTGTCTCAATTTATTCTTAACTTCTCTTCCTAACGGAGTATGAATACCGCATTTGAGGGTCGATGAATCTATTCCGGTTTTTTTAAGGATACTTTTTACCGTTTCGACGTGAATTTCTTCTCCTGAATGAGATGCGCAGCAGACAGCAATCTCTTTATCCGTGAAATCGTATTTCACATCCACATTGTTATTTAGGAAAGGAAGAATCTGAAATGGTTTTCCGGCCGAGCGGATGAATGATCTCAGTTCTGAATCGCCGTACTCTGCAATCAGTTCTCCCGAAGGACCGATGACAGCTGCGCTTACCGAATGAACACTTTCAATATCGGCATTCCGATATACTAATATTTTTATCTTCTAAATTCCTCTTGAAAAGGACATTGAGAGAAATTCATTTGACTAAGTCTAACATATCCCGAACAGAACTCTCCAATCCAATTATCATCGCCCGGCTAACTAAGGCTCCGCCTACCGTGACAGTGTCAACCTGCTCAATTTCTGCGATGTATGCCACGTTTTGAAAAGTCAATCCACCTCCGGCAATGACTCCAAGATCAAATTTGAATGCCGCGCGGGCTACGGAGGCAATCCTCTCAAGTTCCAATGTTCTGTCGTGATAGTTTTGCGTTCCGGCAAAACGAGAAGTATTTATGTCCACATAATCTGCCCCTAAGCGAGAAGCTGTTTTGGCATCTGCCACTTCAGGATTTATTCGAATTGACAGCGCCAAATTCTTGTTGTTCTTCAATACAGAGATCGCTTCTTTCATATTCGTTGCAACCCTAGAATCTTTTAGTCCTAATTCATCGTCCAAAGTTACTATTTCGGAATTGATGGACAGGGCTTTATCCACCAGTCTTTTCGAAGAATTTATAACAAGGTTTAGCCTTGAATGTACTACTTCCTGTAATATCGTTAAATCCCGTATCCGTTCCTCTTCCCTGTCTTCCGTAAGCGTAATTCTTATGCTATCCGCACCGGCTAATTCGGCTGCCATAGCAAATGTGGCCGGATCCATGGACTCGGAGATAGTGTCTCTCATCTTCGCTACAGGATCTAATTTTACTTCTAATAATGACATAAAAACCTCTGATTATTCAGTTAATTTACAAGCTGTGATGGAAAAACAAATTGAAATCCATCTTCAATCATAGATGGAATTGCCCTTTTTAAAGCTGATATCGTTTCGGCATTGACGTGCCCGATACCTATTGCCCAACCCTCATCACGCGCTTTTTTCTTCAGCTCGTCCAATCTATATTCGATAGTCTTAATATCTTCCGAGCTATCAAGAAATATAGTTCGCCTTGATGCCGGAATTCCCATTTGCAGCGCTTCCGTATAAGCCACGCTTGAAGCGTGAGTCACACTGTCGATAAAATATAAGTTTAGCGGGCGTATTACAGCAAGGAATCTCTTAATACCTTTCAAATCTCCCGTCATTTTTGAACCTTGATGATTATTGATTCCTGATGCTCCCGGAACTCCCGTTAGAGCCGCTTCAATTATTTTGCGCATTTCATTTTCAGACATATTTCCCTTCAAAAGAAAATTCTCCTCACGTCCCTGTTGTTTAATTGATTCCATCGGTAAATGGAGTATCAGTTCTTTTTGGTTCTTCAAACATTCATACGCAATACGTTCGGAATGCTCATGCCCGGGAATTACAGCGAACGCCATTGGAATTCTTATCTCCATCAGATCGTTTACTCGTTCATCCCAAAAGTATCCGAAATCATCTATTATTATCGCAATTAATCCTGAGTTGATATTTCCCTTTTTTCTAAATTGTACTTTATAGCTTTTTATGTCCGTGTTGTTTATGGTAATGTCAAATCCGCTGTTTTTGGAATTCCAAATGATCTCGGCGCTGGCTCCCACTCCCTCAAACTCTTTTCTTATTTGTTTTTGAATCCAATATTTTCCGAATCCATCAGGATAGCTATAATAAACATCATTTCCACTTCCATTTAATCGCAACGGCAATCCGTTCGCGTTCAATGATCTGATAAAGTTTTTCTCTAAATAAGTTTCTAAATTTTCCGCTGTGAGAACCGAAATTTCATTTTCAAAGCCTGCATAATGATTTCTCACAATAATTATAATGTCGATTATCAGCCATACCGCGATCCAGATAAGAATTATCCTCTTAAAATATCGATTCATCTATCCACCTGTTGATTCTCCATCCATTCCCGAAGCGTTCTTTTGAAAATGTAAAAACAGATGTTCCGCTCAGCTGAATTTCTGTTCCGAGCTTCAACTGAAAGCCTTTTGATATTCTTGCCTTTTTTGCTCCTTCAAAATATGCTATACTTTCCACAGAGTCCGGCTGCGGCGTCCAATAAGACTCCTCGATAGTGCTGTTCCATTCCAGCGTTATCCCTTTCACCGCCCGGAACAGCCCTGCTGTTGCCTTAAGCTCCACATCTCTTCCCCAACTGTCGAATCTACCTGTACCCTCCACAGTTGGATCGAAAAATATGAACACAAATCCGGTATCAATAAGTTCGCTATAAACCAGCGAATCTCCGAAGATGTAAGCGAACCGGAAATTTTCTAAAACTTCTTCCGGGTTCGTTCTTTCCGTTAATACAGCGCTTGCGTTCGCATCTATGTTGCCAAGCTCGGGCGCAAAAGGATTCACGCAAGCAAATAGCTGGAATAATATAATTATGGATATTTTTCTCACTGCGCCCGCGCCTTCATCTCGCTCCATGTGGGTAAATCTAATGTATCAGGCTCGCCGCTGAAAGTCAGATCTTCCCAACGGTAAATTGACCAATTTCCATTAGAATCCTCAGACATTCGTATTCTCGAAATCCCTCTCATATTTGTTGGTACGTTGATTAATTCATGCTCAATTTGCAGATCATATACTTCATCGAACAGAGCCGTATCCGATGGAATAGAAGGCTCTTCAAAAGAAGTGAACACTAAACGGGATAAAGCTCCGTCAGGAAGTGATGATTTTGCAAATATGAAGTTTATGTAAAGCCGCTCTTCATCAAGCCCCCACTCTGTGAATGAGCCGGGATTACTGATTGCCGTTTCCTGATCGGGGATATACAAAAAGTCTCTTCCCGACACGGACGGATCTGTCAAACAACGCATATAATTTTCAGAATTGCGCTCCAAAAAGGCGTTGGACATATTAACCAGTACAATTTCAGGGGTAGTCGGCTGCTGCCATAAGCTTCTGACAACATCGTCATTCGGATCTTCGGCATCCCTCGTACCAAAAAGAGAGTCGCACCCAGAAAAAAGTAAAAGCACAGCTGCGAAAAGAAAATATTTCATCGTCAAAACATACATAAAGACTCACCGAATGTCAATAAAACTGCTGTTTTATGATAGGATAAACCTTGCGGGGTTGGCGCTTTCAGGGCAAGCCCTGATTAGCACCTATGACGGATTACCCCTTAGATGATTTTTTTTAAAATCAATACCCTCCCCGCCTGAGGGTTTCTCTGGCTATGACGAGTCGTTGAATTTCGCTTGTTCCTTCAAAAATCCTGTTTATACGGGCATCACGATACATCCGTTCAATTTTTAAATCTCGCGAATATCCCATACCACCGTGAATTTGTACTGCTTTATCCACAATCCTGTCTAATGCTTCAGAACAAAATAACTTTACGCATGAGGCATCGCGTGTGACTCGCTTGCCTTCGTCATAAGATGCGGCAGTGCGGTACAAAATGCTTTCCATTGCATAAATGTCGTTGGTCATGTCTGCTAACATCCACTGTATAGCCTGAAATTCTGCTATCGGTTGCCCGAATTGTTCGCGCTGTTGAGCATATGTAGCGCTCAGTCGCAATGCTTCTTTAGCCTGTCCCAATGTGGAAGCGCCCAAACCCAATCTGCCGATATCAAGAATTGTTAGCGCTATCTTGAATCCCTGTCCGGGCTCTCCAAGGAGATTTTCCTTCGGAATATGAAAATCAGCGAAACTGATAGCCACCGTCTCGGAACCTTTTATTCCCATTTTTTCTTCAATTTTGTCCACATTGAAACCTTTGTCGGCAGTTTCGATGACGAAAGCGCCGGGGCCTAAATCTTCGCCGTCTTTTTCCATCAATGCGTACACAACAATCACGTCAGCCAGAGAACCGTTCGTGACCCAGATTTTAGTCCCGTTTAAAACCCAATCCTCACCGTCGAATACCGCCTTTGCCTTCATTGCGCTGGCGTCCGAACCCGAACCTGCCTCTGTCAGAGAGTATGCGGCAATCAGCGCTCCGGTTGAAAGTCGCGGGAGATATTTTTTCCTGGTTTCTTCGGAGCCGAAAAGTACGATGGTCTGTGAACCGAGAGAGAGGTGTGCGCCGAGGAATGTGGCGGTGGAAGCGCAACCTTGCGCTATCTCTTCCTGCATTGCACAATAACCGAGCTCGCCGAATCCTCCTCCGCCGTATTCGGGCGGTATAATAACGCTCATCAGCCCGGTTTTTGCGAGTTTCTCGATAAGTTCCTTCGGGATTTTTTCTTCCCGGTCAATCTGATCCGCCAACGGACGTATTTCTTTATCGGTGAATTTTTTTGCCGTATCACGGAGCATTTCAATTTCTTCAGGTAAACTAAAATCCATCTCTGATTATCCTTGTATTAATATCAATAAATGCGATAGCCACATATGCTCCGGAATTTGAATGAATATTCCCCCGGCACTCTCAATATGAATTTAAGATTCTCGCCTCTATAAATTCAAGTCAAATGGAACCATATCTCAGTGAGATATAATTAGTTTAACTTTCCGTTTGCTGCATGAAGAATTTGCTGTATATATACTTGACCAAACCCGCAACTGCGATAATCAGCCCGAATGTAGTGACGATAGCCGCTCCTGTAGGTAAATCGAACTGAACAGAAAAATACATTCCGAGAAAATTTCCGAGCAATCCGAGCGACCATCCGATAATTAGTCTCTTCCTGAAATTTTTCGTGAACAGTATTGCGCTGACGGCAGGTACGATTAAATATGCGAACACGAGTAAGACTCCGGCAATCTGAACAGCGGTCGTTACTACGACTCCGAAGGAAATGTAAAACAAAAAATCCCACAGTCGAAGGTTTATCCCTTCTTTAAACGCGCCTTCCGGGTTCTGAGAGATAAAAATCATTTTTTTTCTCACGATAAAATGAAATATCCCTACCAGCAAATAAAGAGGAATAATACGCAGAATGTCATCCCAACTTATCAGCAGAATATATCCTACGAGCATTCCTTTCACTTCCTCGGCTCCATTAGGAGCGGTATCCATAAGAAGTATGAAAATCGCAGCCGATACTGCATAAACTATTCCTATTATAGCCTCCTGTGGAACTACTTCATTTTTCACTCTTGTGAACGAGAATATCGCCGCACCTATAAACGTAAAAAACAGCGCTGTGAGGAAAGTCTCTATCCCTCCGAGCTCGTAGCCCATAAGCACCCCCACTCCTGCTCCGGCAGCCGCAATTTGCGCTAACGCAAGATCGACGAATATCACTTTTCTCTCAACTATGTGGATACCGAGATAGGAGTGAATTGAAACGAGAAGGAATCCGGCGAATAACGGTAATGAAATAAGTTCAAACATCTTTTCTTTCTCCTACTTTATTTAATTCAGGTTATAATTAATAAAATCTACTTTTCTGATTATTTGGATTTGAAAGCGTCCACCAACGAATTCAGGTTGTAATCGAACATATCAAAATAGCTGTCAACACCGTCAAACGCGCCCACGCTTGGGGCTACCAAAACGACTTTTGCGTTTACTTTGTCGGCGATAACGTTCGCCGGTTTGTCATTGAAATACGGAGAAATAATAATCACTTTAATATCCTGGTTTCGCATCTTCTTAATTAGACGTACAAGATGATTTGGACTTGGCGGGATTCCCGGTTTCGGCTCTACGAAATCGACGATCTCGAACCCGAACCGTTTCTCCAGATATGGCCAGGAATTATGGTAGGCGATTATTTTCCATCCTATATATGGCTCCATCATTTTCAACCATTTTTTAATGGATGCGTCTAATCTTGAATTGAAATCCTCTAAATTCCCCTTGAAATACTCCTTATCTTCCGGAGATGCGTCCACCAGGGCGTTGTAAATATTCTGCGCAATTATCTTCCCGTTCAACGGATCGTGCCAATAATGTGGATTCCCATAAACGTGGATGTCACCTCCCGCTCTCAATTGAGCTGCGGGGATGTTCGGGATTTCAAGAAGAGATACTCCTTTGGATACGTCAACGTTTCCCGATGCGCCCCAGATAATTTTCTGATTACGGGAGTTTTCAAGCAGCGGTGTCAGCCAATAAATTTCAAGATCCAAACCAGCCCAAATCAATATATCGGCTTTTTTCATTTTAATTATAAAACTCGGTTTCGGATCAATAAAGTGTGGATTTTGATACCCTTTCGCTATAGTGGATAAGTTTACCTTATCTCCACCTATTTCTTTAGCTATCGCTGTAAAGTTTGGTAGCGTCGAGACGACACGCAGCTGTGCGTGAACTTGTGAAGCTCCGAAAATTAGTATAATTATTACTGATAATTTATTAATTAATTTCAATTTCATACTCCATTTTTTTAATATATGTGTGCCCCGTGAGAGCCAATTACAAAATTCCACTGCAGCGATAATAGAGTGCTGCTTTCTCCTTCAAAGCTCCTGCTTGTAGTGGACTGCAATCTTATTGTCTGAAAATTGCTCGGGAAGTAAGTTAAGGCGGCGATATATTTCTGACCCGCATCACCTGAATTATCGGGCAACTCCGCTCTATCATATCTGCCGAGAACAAACCACCGTCTTCCAATTTGCCATTCTGCGTAAGAATAGAAACCTGTAGCCTGAATATTTTCTACCCCGGCTACTTCCTTATCCAGGAAAAAGAATTCAGTTTGCCAGGTAAAAGACTTGTAAAGTTGTCTTCTTAAAGGTTTCCATTTGTAAGTCAGGTCAACGCCATAAACGTTAGTCCTATAAAGTCCCAACTCATCGTTAACTCCTGTGATAGCCGTACCGCCCAGCAGAAACGCCGAGTTATCTCCCACGCTAAAAAAGGAACTGATGTGTCCGTTATACGCTAAATCGTTCGTTGCTCTTCCGTTAAATATCTCCTCGTTATCTCCGTTTGTTACTTCGAATGTTGCCTCCCAGAATAGGTCCCACTTATTCGGTATCAGATAGCTTATAGAGACTCCCGTTCCGACCAATCCCTCACCGCCAAAATACATTTCTAACGGGAGCGGATAGTCCACGAAGACTACCTCAGGCGGATGGATTGGGTTCAATCTTCCGAACTTCGAACGGATTATACCTACTTTTGCACGGAGGTCGAGGGGGAGCGAAAATATAGTGATGAATGCTTCCTCTAATTCAATCGCTTCTTCTTCAGGCAGGAGCGCCACAAAAAAGTCCGCTCGGGCGTATGGGTCGATTATCATCTGGTAGGAGAACTCCACCTCATGAAAATTGAATCCTTCCAGCGAGCCTGCTTCGCCGGATTCACCGTTCACAAGCCCATCTCCGGTAAATTTTGCTATCAATCCGATATTAGGGTTCATATTGCTGATACCGCCTGTCGATGCTGCTGGAATCGGTGTGTTCGACTGCCGAGCGGGCGATGGACTTTTATCGTCCCCCGCCAGCATTCTCGCCAACTCTGCCTCGAGCGCAGCGTCCGCGCTGTCTTTTGCCGAGCTCTCTGTCTCTGCCTGTTGGGCATTTAGCTCCAGTGAGCTTAAAATTAAGATTACCATAATTAGTGTTAAACTTTTCAATGATTATACTCCCATTGATGTTACTGCGGTACTTACCGCAGCTAATTTAAAAATCAGATTATGTTTGTGTAGATATTAGGGTAAAACTAAGCGGGGGAGCTCGCTCTTCAAAGAGAGCTATAGAAAAAATATCATCGAAAATCAGAGTTTCGACATAAACCAGTCGCCCGACAGCATCAATGCTATAGGCGAATTTTTCGGAATTCAAGTAAGCATCGGTTTGCTGCTTTCTCAGGAGGAGACATATATGTACACCGTTGTAAGACTGATGGCTATGTTCTTCGTTATCACAAGAGGAAAGTGATAACTCCTCAACTCCCAATACAGAATGATGATCGAGAAATTGCAGCGCACCCATAGCTGTGATTATGAGAATAAATGCGATATGTATAAGTTTCTTTATCATTGAAATATCTCTTGGCAATTAAGAAATAATAAGCTCTAAGTTGCAATTTATCAAGATTATTCAAATTTGCATTCAAATTGTTTTAACTATTTCTTTCCCATAAAATCTTACGTACTTGACAAATCCAACATATGCGTTTATATTTCCCCGTAATTTTTACGATGAAAAACACATATTTTAGTTCATTGACGCTGCAATCTTTTCTGATAGTAGCGCTTCTATTCTTCCTTTCAGCGTGCGAGGAAAAATTTCCGGACGAGCCTGACAGTGACACAGGAGAAGTAGCGCCCACTATAGTATCGGTCAATGCTATTTTAAATCAGACTACACAGCAGTTTTTTCTTACGGCGGAGATCAGCGACCCACAGGGTCAATCTGACATCGATAGCGTGTCGTACGAGTTTTTTGGACCTGATAGCATCGGACTTTATGCAACAGGAACTCTTAACGATGACGGCAGTGATGGCGATATCATCATAAAAGACGGTCTTTACTCCGCGCTAATCCCTCCGTTACCGCCGGGATTAGGTTTCGGCGAAATAAAGTTCCTGTTTTCCGCTGTTGACTTAGAGTCAAATATCAGCGATTCAGCCGAATTCCTTTACAATCTTATCAGTTTCGCGCCAAGGTTAAGATTAGTTTCGGTCACTAATATAGTCACGGCAGGTGACACAATTTTTTTGGAAGTGATGGCTTCAGATTCGAACGGTCTGGCTGACATCTTTAAAATTACTTATGAGGTTCTTCCTCCTAATGACACGCTGACTGTTAAAAGCCCGCTATTTTTCTTGCGTGACGATGGAGCTTTCGGCGATAAGATAGCAGGTGACGCTGTATATTCCGTGAAACAAGCAACGAACCCTACCAGCGAAGGCGGAAGCACCGGAGTATTTACTTTTATTATTACGGCTGAAGATTTCTCCGGTCTAAAAAGCGACGAGCTTCTGGTTCCGGTAACCTTAACAGATTAAATATGAAAATTAAATTAAATTTATTTCCTTTTATGATTACACTTTTGACTCTGTTTATGGTTGAAAATTCTTTTGGACAGATTGTTCAGGATTATCGATTATACGATCAGGAAATTTTACGAAAAAGCAGCCGCCTCCTCGGAAATTCAGTCACGGATATTCGGATAAATGTTCTGAATACAATGTGGATAGGAACAGGTAAGGGACTAAATTCTACTTCGGACAACGGCAATACATTCGAAGAGTATTCCCCTGATGAAATAGATATCGGACTCGGGGGAGTCTCGGCATTAGCTGTTTCAGGGAATACCATAGTTGTTGCTACTGCGTTTGACGATCCGGATGTGGAAGAATCAAACGCCACCGGAAGCGGTATCAGCATATCCACAGACAACGGCGCAACCTGGCTCCACATTAGTCAGCCTATTGATTCAGCGGATGCTGATTTTGTAACGGTATTCGGAGATAGAATAGACGCTTTGCCCATTATTCTCGCGGTGGATAATGTAACCTTTGACGCCGCTGTTTTAAATGACAGCACAATATATATTACTTCATTCGCAGGCGGAGCAAGAAAATCCACTGATCTTGGAAAAACCTGGAAGCGGATTGTTCTCCCGCCTGATTTCGCAGACTCTCTCACACTTACATCTGACCATAATTTTGATCTCAGCCCGGTTGACAACACTAAATTCAACGTATTGGGAAATTTAAACCACCGGCCGTTTTCTGTCATCGCATGGGGCGACACTGTCTATATCGGAACTGCCGGAGGAATCAACAAATCTACAGACGGCGGACTTTCCTGGTACAAATATAATGGCTTAAACAATGGGATAACCGGCAGTTGGGCGGTTGCTATGCATAGACATTCGTGGAAAGGAGAAGAGGTTATACTCGCGGCTACACGACCGAGCTCACCTATAGAGCAAACCGGCGTCACATTTAGTAACGACGGCGGAAACAGCTGGAATTCCGTTTTGCCGGGCGAGAAAGTATGGAACTTCGCATCGTTTGATTCAGTGATTTACGCCGCCGCGGACAGCGGACTCTTTAAATCCATTGACGGTGGATTTAGCTGGGCTTCCTTTCCTCCAATCAGTGATCTAACTACAGGATTACCGCTTTATACTTCCACTTTTTTTTCGGTGAGGGGCGCAGCGGACGGAAAACTCTGGGGAGGAACGGCAGACGGTATTATTTATACTGAAAACAACGGCGCTGATTGGACACTCCTCAGGGCGACGGCTCCGATTTCTACTTCAGGAGGCGTAAAAAGCTATTCTTATCCTAACCCGTTTTCTCCTGCCCGGCATAACACTATCGGCGGAGACGGTCATGTACGATTTCACTACTCGGTAGATCAATCCTCTACTGTTACGATCAAAATATATGATTTTTCAATGACGCTTGTAACCGAAGCCGTAAGCGATGTTCCGCGATTTAAACGTGAGTGGGACGACGTCTGGAACGGAAGAAACGATTTCGGAGCCATCGTAGCGAATGGTACTTATTTTTATAAAATCATCATCAATCACGACTCCGGTGGCAGCGAAGTTCAGTGGGGAAAGGTTATGGTGATTGAATAAAATGAAACGAATAGTTTTCCTATTACTGTTTTTGATTCTGCCTGTTACCGCATCAGCCCAGGGAGAGGGTGGTCTCGCCGGAGCTTTCCTCAGGATGGGTCTCGGGGCGCGGGCTATCGCCATGGGCGGAGCGCAAACGGCTGTGGCAGATGATGGATTTGCGGCATTTTACAATCCCGCCGGATTACCGTTTCTCAATAAAAAACATTTCTCCACTACCTATTCTTTACTCTCTCTGGATAGGAAAATACAGTACATCTCGTACTCCCAAAGTTTAAAACCGCAGGCAGGGTTCTCTATTTTTTGGCTTAGCGCCGGAACCGATAAGATTGACGGAAGAGATCTTTCGGGTAACCACACATTTGATCTATCTGAATCCGTGAACGTTTTCGGACTCTCCTTCGCAAACAGATTTCATGAAAAAGTTTCGATAGGATTAACGGTAAAAGTCATTAGACATAATCTTGATCTCGTTTCTGATGATCTCTCCGCTGATGACCTGTTTTTTGATATGGGTCTTATGGTACTTCCGCTGAAAGATTTAACGGTAGCTATTCAGCTAAAGGACTTAAATGGCGGCTTGAGCTGGGATACGCAGAACATTTTTACACGGGGAACTACTTCCGTTGATTCCATTCCTTACACAGTCAATCTGGGTGCCTCTTATATTCTTAATGACATATTCCTTATTTCCACAACATTGGAATTCAACCAGCTTCTGCAGGAGAAATTCAGGCTCGGGGTGGAATACCACGGCAATGACTTGTACACCTTGAGAGTAGGCACCAACGATGACAGGATAGCATTCGGAGGCGGTCTGTTTTATTCGGTTTCCGACAACCTTGAAACTGAGATTAATTATGCGTTTCAGCAGGAATTTAGCGGCGAGGGTGGAACACATCTGTTCAGTTGGGAGTTTATCTTTTAGATGAAAATATTTTTATTATCCTTAATTACGCTTTTTTTCACTGAGCCGCTCTACGCGGGAGACGCTTCTTCCACCGGTATGGCGTTCCTTAAGATTGGAGGAGACGCCGCATCAACCGCTATGGGCGGAGCTGCAGTAGCCAATTCTTCCGGGACTTCAGCTATCTACTGGAATCCTGCCGGACTCGCAAACAACGAATCCTCCGAAGCCATCTTCTCACATCAGGAATGGCTCGCAGGCTCTATTAACCAACAGCTCGGAATTACTTTTCCGGGAGACAAAATCTCTTTTGGTCTCAGCGCCGCATTCTCGGGTGTCAGCGATATAGAAAGACGGGATGAACGCCCGACAATAGAACCGTTAGGATATTTCAGCGCCAACTCGTTGGCGCTTTCTCTGTCCGCTGCGAAAGCACAGGGTAATGATATTCAGATTGGAGTCACCTTAAAATTTCTATACGAAAAGATATTTACTTACTCGGCAAACGGATTTGCCGTTGACCTCGGCATTAAAAAACAGCTGGGTTTCCACGATATCAGCGCCGCCGTTGTAGTGAAAGACATCGGTGGGATGTCTTCCCTGAACGTTGAGTCCACTCAACTTCCCGCCCGCGTAACGGGCGGCATCAGCGGCGATTTTTTACCCTATTCGTCTTCAACTATTAATTGGTCTTTGGATGCCGGGAAATATTTTGACTCTTCCGCATTCCTGCGGTTCGGCGGTGAATTAGCGTTGAACGAAACGTTGAATCTCCGGGCCGGCTACCGGAAAAACTCGGAAAGCTCCTCCGGCTACACTGCCGGCTTCGGCATAAACAGAAAACGGTATCGGTTTGATTATGCCTATCTTCCGTTCGATTTCAATCTCAGTGATACTCATCAGATCAGCTTCAGAATCGGTTTTTGATTAACGTTTACTCAAACCCCTTTTCAAAATAATGCCTCTCAGTGAAAAGTAAATTATTCCTGTAAGGTTCAGGAACAGCAGAAAATCAGATAGTTCGGAAAAATGAAGAGAGTATCCCAGCTTGAAGAAAATTCCCCACTCTTTTAGAGAAACAAGATATATACCCTGAAAAATACCTATTAGTATCGAAGTAAACGCCAGAGCAATTCCGAACAGATAGACAAAGTCCTGTTTAAATTTAGATGATATTGCAATTACAAGATGTGGCAACGAAAGATAGAGATAATAATATATTTTGTCGGGATATACAAAAGCCAGGAACAGCTGAATCAGGATAGACAGCAGCGCGAAATCGAATATTGCCCGCCTGGCATCGGTCGGACAGGCCCGTCTGATTTCTAAAACCTTGTTGTCCATAAGGACAGGATATTACTATCTCAGCGGCAAAAACGGAAGTATAATCAAAAGCCGTGTTTATTTCACGGGCTGAATAATTGTGGTTCAGCCGTTTTTATTCCGACGTAAATTTCACCATTGAAACTTGTAACATAATATATGCTTCGGTTGCCACGCTTCTTACAATATTGTTGCTGTCATTCAGTGATGACTTTTTCAATGCGGCAATGGCTCTTATATCACCTATTCTCAAAAGAGCGATTGCAGCTGATGTCCTTGCAGAATATTCACTATCGTTTTGCAGCATTGCAATTAGAGGCCTAACTGCCGAGGTATCTTCATATTCGCCAAGAAGATGCGCCGCCGATATTCTTTGCCCAAGATTCTCTGAATTCAGTGCTTCGATTAGTCTTACTGTATCGTTTTCTTCCGCCGCAACGATGGTGACCGCTCCCAATACCATCCCCGCCATCAATATGGCTGGCATGACCCTGGCTTTCATTGCTTGCTTCATCATATTCCTCCGTATCCGTTATTCAGTGGCTCCCATCTCGTTTTCCTTAATCCCGGTTGCATTCATTTGACAGCAAATTATACAAAAAGGTTTCTATGTTTTTGAACTTACCATTATTATTTTCGTATATGCTTATACGAATATCATAATAATCAGTTGCTGATAGAACTTTTTCAATGAAAACTCAGTCTATAAAGGTGTGGAGTACAATATTATGGAAGACGGCGGTCTTATAAATCAATATTTAAGCGGTGACGTGCGTGCGTTTAATCATTTAGTGAACCGCTGGGAACTGAAAATATATAATTTTATTTTTAAAGTACTCGGGAAAAGAGAAGATGCAAAGGATGCTACGCAGCAGACGTTTATTAAGGTTTACAAGAACCTTAGAAAACTAAAGAATCCGAATAAATTTTCACCATGGATATATCAAATCGCTATGAATATCTGCCGGGACCAAATGAGAAAGGATAAACGCGCTCCTTCAACGTCCATTCATGGCAAAATAAGAACGAGCAACGGAGAGGAAATGGAACTCGCTGACTTTCTTTCGGATGACTCAGCGTCACCAGAAGATTCGCTATATCAGGGTGAAGTTGTGGAAATAATTCGGCGCGGCTTGAATATGATTCCCGTTGAGCAGCGCACAGTAATTATTATGAAAGAATATCAGGGATTAAAATTCAGAGAAATAGCAGAGATATTAGAGGAGCCGTTGAATACCGTTAAATCAAGAATGTATTATGGTTTAACCGCACTGCGAAAGGCATTGGCAGACCTCGAGATTGATAAGGAGGTTTTTCAGTATGAATTGTAAAAAGATGGAAGAAGTTTTCGTGGATTTGATTTATGAAGAAGTGAGCAAGGAAGATGAAGAGCTCGCCAAGTATCATCTCCTGTCTTGCAAATCCTGCGCGAAAAAATATAATAAATTAAAAGAAACTACTACAGCGCTTGCCCGATGGACTGAGGAACAGCCTGAAATAAACCTCGTATTTATTGAAGAAAAGGTTCCGCTTATGGAGCGGTTGATAGGTAAGCTCGATCAGTTTGGAATTACTCCGCAAAGGTTTGTTTTTGGAGCTTTAACTTTTATCTTTATATTGGTTTTGTTCACGGGAATTATGAGAACGGACGCTGTATATCAAAACGGCGAATGGGAAATATCATTCGGCGACAAACTAAAGAGAGATGAAATCAGAAATGAAAATGCTGTTCTTGCTGAATTCAAAAAACTTCAGAAGGAAAATCTTCTCTTTATGAACAGTATTCTCCTTAACAGCGAAAGAAGGCTCCGGGAAGAAAATATGAACTCGGTAAGTATTCTGGCGAACGAATTTGCTAAGCAAAGACAACAAGACCTCTTCTTGATAGGCAGCTCAATCAATAAGCTGGCTCAAAGAAATCAGGACCGTCAACTGCAGACAAACCGGATGCTAAATGAGCTGTTTAGGCTCTCTTCATACCAACCCGGCTATCAAGGAAGCTCAAGAAAGATCGAAGGAAATTAAGTATAGAAATGATGAAGAGATTTAGTCAGATAATAGCCACTTGCGTTATTTTAGCGTTTTCGCTTAACACGGTAGTTGCGAAGCAGAACGGATACATTGATTTCAATAGGTTAAATGACGACCTGTCAATAATGGAAGGAATAATTGACAAGCTTATCGGTTCCGTCGTACCGAACAAATGGCCGTCTATCACCCGATCAAAGGGATTTTACGTTCCCGAATACGGTTTAATTTTTTCAGTACCGATAGCCAAATCCGCATCAGGACCTCTATTTGTTTTTCCTTCACTGCCCAAAGTGCCCAATACCAACGGGATTTCGTATTCGTTTGAAATGAATGAGCTTGACGGCGGGAAAAATAAAAGGCAGGAAAATGAAATTCTGGATAAAATCTCCTTAAAGATACAGGACTTTCTCGGAATTTACGCAGATGCCATCGGTCAGTTGAAACCTAACGACAAAATTTCAATCTATATTTATGATTATTCTAACCGTGCGCCGTTACAGCTTCATAGCGTATCGAAGTCGAATATAACTAAATTCAGGTCGGGTAAACTCAGTGTAGAACAATTTAACTCGTTGATTCTCGTAACATCACTTGAAGATAAAAATGAAATGAGATCGCAAATTGATATATTAGCGTATGTATTGGATTCCGCGGTGAAAACGCAATCAGGACATAGGCATGATGGTATCGGATATTCTGGCCAAAGTGTCAATGGACTTTACCTGGAAAATTTCGGAGCATTGTTTCTTATTAAAACTTCTTATGGTAATTTCGGGAATAATTTTATCCTTCTCGGTCCTAATTTATTGAATTTATCCGCAAATCAATTTAATGGAACTCAAATTGAAATATTCGAAGGCGTTTCCGCTGATGAAAACAGAAAGAGAATCTATAATCAAAAAAAGGAATTAGAGAGGCAGAAGGAAATTTATTTAAAAAGGATAAAAAACTTTAAAAAATCATTTTCCAGACTTCTTGGCAATTACGGCAATACACTTCGTTTGGTTAAAAATAATGAATGGATCTGTGTTACGACCAACTGGCAGAATCCTACAAATTTTAGGCGCACCGGTGCAACACAAAACTCTCTCGTTATGAGAGTGCGGAAAAGTGTCTTAGTTGATTACAACAAAGGGAAAATCTCAAACGAAGATTTCTTTAAGAAAATCAAATATACAGAATATTAATCTTACTTCTCTCATTATCCGAATAATCGGCTGCTCTAAAAATTTCCTTGACAAACGAAGCGTATAAATTTATATTTGTTACAACTTTAGTAATAAACAGCAGGGGTTTCGTGAAATAGGTGTTTCCCCCACACATATTTCGATACGTACTCCTGCTCCCATTAAAAAAGCCTTCCGTTATGGAAGGCTTTTTAATGGAAATTTAAATTATTATGATACGGATTTTAAAGCATCTCCTTCATCGTCAAACGATTCAAATACTTTATCCAGTCTTGCAATCTTCAACAGCGATACAACTTTGGGCTGAGGATTTATCAAAGAGCACTTTCCTCCTCTTTCGGTAACCTGTCTTCTGCCGAAAAGCAACGAGCTTAGGCCACTGCTATCAATTGATTGTACGGAAGAAAGATTGAAAAATAGATTGATGATATCCGCATTTTCCAGAAGATTAAGTAATATATCTTTCACGTCCACAGAAACAGATGTATTTAATTTCTGTTCTTCTATCCTGAATATCAAACTGTTTCCTTTTAATTCTTGACTGTATTCCATATTAATTTCCCCGGATTTATATCCTGCTGAATATCATCCTTTTAACTTTTTTATATGCTCAATCATCTTAGGCACAACCTCAAAAAGGTCTCCGACGATGCCGTACGTTGCGATTTTAAAGATAGGCGCGTCAGCGTCCTTATTTACAGCCACAATAACTTTTGATGTTGACATACCCGCAATGTGCTGTATTGCTCCTGATATTCCACAGGCAATGTATAAATTAGGAGACACCGTTTTACCTGTCTGTCCAACTTGTTCTGAGTGTGGTCTCCATCCTGCGTCAACTACTGCTCGACTTGCTCCTATCGCAGCGCCCAACTCATCGGCAAGTTTCTCCGTAACACTGAAATTTTCCGGACCCCCCATTCCCCTGCCGCCGGATACTATGATTGAAGCTTCCGTCAATTCCGGTCGTTCATCTTGAATATGTCCTACATTGCTTACCGGCTCTTTACTACTTCCCGCATCAACCTTGATAACTTCCGGTGTCTTGGTATCAGCCGGTTCAGAGGCAAAAACATTCGGTCTGATTGTCAACATTTGCAATTCATTTTGGAAATCAACTTTAATATTTGCTTTTCCGGCAAATATCGGTCTCGTAGCGCTGATTTTGCCGTTATAAAATTCAACGTTTGTGCATTCCACAGCCAATCCAACATCCAGAGAAGACGCCACACGTGGAGCAATATCTTTCCCCATAGACGATGCCGAGGCAATGAACGCTGATGGGTTAATATCCTTGATAATACTTACTATAATTTCGCTATACCTTCCGCCGTCATAGTAATTTAAGCCGCTATCATCAGCCATATATATCTTATCGACTCCGTACGGCTCAAATTCATTTGCCATGTCCGAAACAGCGGAACCTATCAAAACCACACTTAATTCACCGCCAATATCCGAAAGCAATTTTCTTCCAAGAGACACACATTCGAAAGAAGTGGATTTTAAAACTCCCTCCCTTTGCTCCGCGAATACCAACACACCTGATGCCACTATCTATACTCCTCCTAAATTACTTTCGCTTCTTCTCTTAAGACCCTAACTAATTCTTCTGCTGCTTCGGGTCCCTCCCCGATTATGCGACCTTCAGGCTTCGGAGGCGGAAGCTCAAGCGAGCTTAATTCAATTTTCCTATCCGTAAGTGAAACTTCTCTTTCCTCAAGAGGCTTTTTCTTGGCAGCCATAATCCCCGGAAGAGAAGCATATCGAGGTTCGTTCAGCCCTTTTTCTGCCGAGAAAAGTGCAGGCAGATTCAGATTAACAGTCTCTGATCCACCTTCAATATTCTTTGTCGCTATCGCGCTGTCGGATGAGAGCTCAAGTTTGGAAATTGCCGTAACCGCAGGAATCCCTAAAAGATGGGCAATTCTGTTCGGAACCTGCTGATTATCACTATCGACAGATTTTTTCCCGCATAATATCAAATCGAATTCCAATTCTTTTATTGTATCCGCAAGAAGCTTGGCAACTACAGATGAATCAATTAGACTCGAGCCATCGCAAACTAAATGAATGGCTTCATCTGCGCCCATTGCTAACCCTTTCCTGATATTTTGGGTTGCTGTTCCCGATCCGAGAGTTATAATTGTGACCTTTCCGCCATGTGCCTCCTTCGCTTTAATTCCCTCTTCAATCGCAAATTCATCATATGGATTTATCTCATAGACAATGTCAGTTTGGTCAATTGATTTACCGTCATCCCCAACAATTACTTTTGTTTCTGTACTCGGCACAGATTTCATACAAACGATAACATTCAACTAATTCTCCGATTTCTCTTTAATCTAATACGTTAAAAGCCATTGAAAATTACTTAAAATACTCGGTGAATTGCAAGCTGAGAATAATGAATAAAATGCTATAATATTAACATAATACCGGCCAAAAAAGGGCAACGCCCCTATTTGGTCATAAGTCAAACAGAGGCGCTCAGTGAGGGCCCAAATCCCTAATAAGGTAACAATTCCGTTTGGTACCCTCAGGCATCTGATACCGGGTTTGGATCCACCTTCTTCGATCTGCCTTGAGAGGAATGCCCGGATAAATTCTCCGAACCATCCATTATGGCGCTCCATATCAAAGCAACGGCCCTTTCAAATTGTTCAAAATTCAATTCCCCTTCCGGTCTGTTATTATTCATGCTTGAATAATGAACGGGAATTAAATCATCTATTTCTGATAATTCCATATTATGCCCGGAATTATTCATCAATGTTATTATTTTATTTTTTTTACTCATTTTAATCACTGTCTCGTCTATAAATATTTATCGGGAAGGAGAAGATATTCTGAATAGGATTAACGATTTTTTTGCAAATGGGGGCTATTATTGTGCTAAAGCGGTTATTCCGGAAGGAATTATGTCCATATAGAGTGTTATTTGGCGCCTTTACTCTATTTTGCTAATGTTTTTAATTAAATAACCCGCTCGGTGATTAATTCGGGCGTAAGAGATAATAATCCAAACTTACTTTATAGGAGGAAGAAAAAAGCCCGTATCCGCCGGTTATGTTACTTTCAGGCAGATAATTCGGATCTGTAGGGGGACCTTCGAGGTTTAAAACATGATAATTGTAATATCCTTGATCTAATGCGAATACTTCAAGTCGCTGAGGGCCGTAAAATGTATAATATATCCAGCCCAATTTATAGATTGCGTCCGTATCAACGCTATTGAACGAAATTTCGCTTTTTGTCAGGATTCTGTTCGTGATGTCCAAAGGACTATCATCCCCGATCCCTTCCCATTTAAATAGAAAGGCTTTAAGAGTATTGTCTTCCGTTACCATAGTTTCTGCGCGCGCATCCAAAGCCTCGTTTACGAGTCTGATCATCGCCGGAAACGATCCTCCGTTCAGCGTTCGAACCTTAAATGAAAACATATATGGATAAAGAAATTGCGCGTCTTCTCCGGCCGGAACATATACAAGGGAATCATTGGGATTTATAACAGGGCTCAGATCATACAATTCAATCGGAGCCGGAACAGTTGTAAAAGCCGTCACTGTTGTATGTTCATTATCATACGCTTCTACGCTGTATGTTGCTCCACTCTTTACTTCAAAAGCCGTGTCTGTGGATGAGTAAATACCCGGAACAGTCTCCACTAAAGTGTCAGAAATTGAATTATATTTTAATATAACTGTTGCCCCCGAAAGTAGGGTTGTCTGCTCATCGAACAGGTCATCTATTGAGGCCGACAAATTCAGCGTTATCTGCACATTATCCGCACCCGACTCCAGGTTGGCATTTAGCACTATCAGTTCTTCAAACTGCTTTGGGTCCGGTAAATCAAGCAGAGACTCACATGACAAAACCGTTAAGAGTGAAAAAAGTATGCTTATTGCGATAGTGGATTTATTATTCATCAAAATTCAGCCCTTATTCCGAACGTGGGAATCAAAGGAAACCCTCGTAAATCACTTCTCTCTGCAGGATTTCCCTTTTCGACTTCATCTGTATTCCAAAAAACGGCGAATATGTTTTTTCTGTTGAACACATTCACTATCTGGAAATAATAATCCATCTTCCAACTACTGAATCGCTTGTGCTTGGTAACGCTGAAATCGAGCCTATTGCTGAATGGTAACCGTGCGTTGTTTCTTGTTCCGGGAATTAGCTGATATTCCGGAACAGTGTATCCGGGCTCCCAATATGGATATGTTCCTATTTGTTGAGTAAACGGAAGCCCACTGCTGTAAGTCCAGGCGAATCCGAATTCGGTATTTGTTGATTTATTGAAGTTCAATACCCCCTTGAAAACATTTCTTCTATCCCAATTTGCCCAATATTTTGGCTCGTTCTCTATCTGTTTTATTACATAAGAATAAGTATAGGAAAGATTTCCGTTTAGTCTGCCGGAAGTCTTTTCAAGGAAAAATTCTACTCCAAATGCTTCGGCATCAGTTTCGACAAATACATCACTTACGGTAGGATTGATTAACTGTTCATCAAAAGTCGCCAATTGAGGACGTCCAACCAAAAGATTATGCATATTTTTATAATACGGTTCGAGAGTAAAATTTATATTTTCAGTCAGCTTGGTTTCAAAACCGAACATAATCTGATCGGCAAATTGTAGCGGAACGGATTCATCGATTGCAAACCATTGATCAATTATTGTAAATGATGAAAATTCATCGTTAAATGTATAAATATATTGGTAATACCGACCTATTGAAAAATTCAGCGCCGTTAGTGGATTCAGTAGTTTTTTGACAGATAATCTGGGCGAAAATGTTAATTTATCAACAGCATCGTTGTAAAATGTACTTCTGAGACCAGATTGAATAATCCAGCTGTCGGGATTCCACTTAGAATTGAAATACACTGCTGAAAATATCGGTTTCTGTATAATACGAATTAACTCCCTCTCATCAAACGTCTGCTTAAATTCTACGTTGAGGTCTTTAATTTCTGTTCCAAAATTAATCTGATGATTTTCAGTTCTGAAATATGTTAAATCCGCCTTCAGGGTCCAATCCCTGACTTTGTCCAACCCTATAAATGCATCATCTCCACCGAAGTTGAAGTTGGCCTCAAATTTACTGCGTGCTATCATAAATGTAGAGAACAGTCTGTTACTAAACAGATGTCGCCAGCGGGTAGAAAACGTTTCGTTTCCCCAGTCTATAAAAGCTGTGGCTGCTCTCCAATCAAGTACATCGCTTCCGAAATAGGCTGAAATCCTCAGCCTGTCGTTCGGAGTTAAATCCTGATAAATGTTCGCCTGAATATCAAAAAAATAATATGGAAAATCAAAATCGCTGATGCCAAGTTTGCGAGCTCCGTCAAGCGCTTTATCTATATAGGTTCTTCTGGCGGCAAACAACCACCCGCCGTTAGCAATGGGACCTTCAATTAACATTTTCGATGATATTAGGCTGATTTCGCCTGAGCCTGCTATACGTTTATTGTTACCGTCTTTTGTCTTAATATCAAGTACGGAAGAAAGACGTCCACCATATTCAGCAGTATAGCCGCCTTTGATAAGCTCTGCTTCACGAAGTCCGTCGGTAATAAATGTGGAAAAGAATCCGCCAAGATGAGAGGGATTATATACCGTGATTCCATCAAGCAATATCAGGTTTTGATCTGTGTTTCCTCCGCGTACCAATAACCCCGCTGAAAAATCGTTTTGAGACATTACACCGGGCAGAAATTGTAGCGCCCTGAATAGGTCAACTTCTCCTATTTGGGGAAGAGTTTTTATCTTTATGGGATTTACCGACACAGTCGAAGTCTTGATGGTTTTCTCAAACTCGGATTTTTCACCGGTCACCACAACTTCCCTACCTATTAAATCTTTCGCGGCTAATTCAACATCTTCACGACCACTATAGCCTGGCTGCACATTTATTATTTTTTCAAATCGAGCATATCCGATAAACGTTATTAAAAGAGTATATTGTCCAGGAACGATCTTGGGAACGGAATAAAAGCCTTCGATATTACTTACAGCGCCGAATCGAGTACCCTTCAGGACTATATTTGCGCCGTAGATATACTCCCCTGAACCGGCATCGGTTATAGTACCATGGATTGAAACACCGTCACCGGCTTCTGAAAAATCTGATTCCATCCTCGTAGCCGAAACCGAATCGGAAATGACAACTGATAATAAAAATACTATCAGCTGCTTTCTAATATTATCCAACTCGGCACCTTAATACGCAGCCCTGTCAGAAGCGGTTTTTTCAAATACATCTTTAAGCAGCGCTTCTTCTTCAGATGACAATTCCACATTTCGCCGCGCCATCACCAATCGGGCAGTAACAACCGCTTTATCAATTTGATGACTTGTCATTCCTTCAGCGCCGCCCCACGAAAATGATGGTATGAACTTCGGTGGAAAACCGCTTCCGTAAACATTGCTCGCAATACCTACGTGTGTGCCCGTATTGAACATTGTATTGATACCTGATTTTGAGTGGTCGCCCATTACAAGCCCGCAAAACATTGTACCGGTGTCTATTGACTCACCCTCCACATGGAAACGTACGTTTCCATAATTGTTTTTCAGATCGCTGTTGTTGGTGTCAGCCCCAAGATTGACCCACATTGCCAAATAAGCGTGACCTAAAAAACCATCGTGTTGTTTATTTGAATAAGAGTGAAAAATAGATTCTTCCACTTCACCGCCGACCTTACAAAATTCGCCGATAGTCGTGCCTTCGTAAATCTTAGCTCCGGCTTTTATGATGCTGTTCTCACCTATATAAAGAGGACCTTGTAGATACGCATTTGCCATTATGTGCGCATTTGCGTCTATAATAATCGGACCTTCTTCTGCATCAAGCGATACACCCGGTTTTATTATTGCTCCTTCTGCGATATAGATATTTTCCTCGTTGAGCATATTAACGCCATTGTGAACCTTGCCGTGGATTCCGGGGCCTTCAAATTCCCGGGTTATTTCATTTCCATTTTCAAGAAATAGATTCCAGGGAAAATTAATCCAAGTACATTCTATCTCTTTTTCAGGAAGATCGGGAAAATCCTTTCGGCTTAACAGCATTCCCTTTACCGCCCTTATAAGATCGATATTACCCCCCGACAGCACCGCCGCTGCAACAACGCCATCTTTTAAGTAAAGTGCATCCTCCGATTCATCTATAGTTTTGAGAGCAGATTCTGTGATGATACTTCTGCCGTTAATAAAAATATATTTATCGGCGGAATAGCTGTTTATCTCCGCCTTTGGGTTTTGATTCGTCAAAACAGCTGCCAATTCTTCGCGGCAATGAAGAGTTTCAAATTCATCTTTAAATATTTTTTGATATTTTTCTCTGATAGTCCGTATACCGAATTTCAAGTCGTATACAGGACGTAGGTGAACTAACGGGTTCAGACGTCTTGTATGTTCGTCTTCGAATAACACCGATCTCATCATTCCTTATTATTCCTCCGATATATCGTAACGGATATTTAAATCCATTTGTTTCATTTAATGCAATGTCTTCAATCCCCGGAGCTGATTATCGTCTTGTTTTTTGTATCAGCTCAACAGGGATAAGATTTGTGTATTCATCTCTGACAATTCTGTAAACTTTTTCTAAGTTGGTATGAATTCCCTGCATTTCAAGTACTACATTATAGAATTCGTCTGAATTATCCCATGCGAATCCGACAAGCAATCTGTTACCGAGTTTCTTACACAAATATGCCGAGTATAAACAGAAATTTGTGTTCAAATCCACAGTAAGGTCGTATTTGGAAAATCCTTGATCGCTAATCCACTGGGATTTAGGTAATCTCCAAAAACCGATATCCGATTTTTTTAATATTATCTTCCGAGCGTTTGTTTCCTGCTGAAAAGAATTCGCGTTTTTTTCCGTGAGTATAATAGTAACCCGATTAGAAACTTCAGCCGCGAATACGCTCTTAAATACGTATCTTGCAATCCTGAACTGTTTTTCATCCTCAGGCATACATATCAGTATTCCCGAACTTTCTTCAATACTTTTCCCGATGGAAATAGGAGAATTGGAATCAACTTCAGCGTGCGAGAATTTTCTTATCGCATAGCTTGCAATGTCTTTTCTGAAAGAAGTTAAAATAATATTTCTTTTGTTTACTTTTTATCTGAAGGAATATAATAACTGGTGAGTTCAGATGAAAACAGAGATAAATAATGATTAGTTAATATATCATTTCGATTAACGTTCTACCAACCGCATCAAGGCTCGCAGGGCTGCATCTGTCGGGAGTATCAAGAGAAGTATGCCAGAGATTGACCCCTCTCTGTACATAGTTAAAATCAATAATATCTATAGCGGGAATTCCCGCATGCTCAAAAAGCATCGTGTGGTCATCTTCGACATAGTGGCCAAGCCGTCTTTTAAATTGATATGCTCCTGCGCGTTCGGCTGCGCTCCAAACTTCATTAACCAATTTTTTATTCCGGTCATAGGAATATCTTTCAATAGGCAACTCGAGGTTTGCGTCACCTACCATATCTATAATCAGCGCCCATTCAGGTTTGTCACCTTTAAAATTCTGGCTAAAATACCTCGATCCCAAAAAATACCTTTCTAAATCACCTTCCTCCCCGAAATCTTCACCATCAAATAAAACTATATCCACACCAATAGGAGGAGTATTTAAGTTAAAAATTCTGGCAAGCTCCAATAGCACTGCCACACCGCTTGCGCCGTCGTTTGCGCCCAACATGGGGTCGTTTCTCTTTAACGGGTCTAAATCGTTCTCCGAACGTGGTCGCGTATCCCAATGCGCCCCCAATAATGCCCTTTTGGGGTTTGACAAATTAAATGATGCTATAATATTTGTTAGCTGGTATTTCCTTCCTGTAGAGCTATCAAGGTATGAAAATGTTTGTAATTTCAGAGTATCCGCTAATGCGCTAAGTTTCGATGCCAGATACTCAAGAGTGTTTTTATGCCCGGTTGAACCCGGATTTCTTGGGCCGAAATCACATTGCTCAACCAAAATATTAAACGCGTTTGCACTATCAAATTCAGGTTTTGTATTACCGCATGATACAACAGTTGTAAGGAGAATCGAGAATATTATCTGTTTTGAAACAGTATGTATGTTCTTATCCTCTGATGGTTATGTTAACCGTTAAGCCAAAATCTTGGAAGCTGGTGGTTCCGTTTATAGTTTCTGTTTTTCCAATTTCAAAAAATACACCACCATTAAGTTTTGAGCTAAAAGAATAATTCATTTGTGGTTGTAGTGTCCATCTATTTGATTTATTTATCGTCGCAAATTCATTTGTTGTTGGTCCTGTCCGCGAACGGGTCAAATTCTTCCCACGATTATAATTTAAAGAAAATGTTACCTGGTTATCAAGTTTGAAATCCCTGAAGAAAAAGATGGGCAACCTGAATCCTCCGCGCCGTGAATAATTGGCTGTCACAGATAAATTTGAAGTGTTAATTATCTGCGTTCCATCTCTGATTCCAAAAAAATTTGATATTGAAGATGAACTGTTATACCTGATAGTGACCGACACATCTCCTTTAAGGTTTAAGTTCAGACCCACTAACGGTTGCCAGGATTTTGAATAATTTTTGCCGGTAACTTCACTACTTATGGAATCAATTCTTGAATCATTCGTCAGTACTATTGTCTCTAATATCTTCTCGTTTTCTTTTCCGCTGAATCCATGTTCCAAACTTACTGTTTTTGCTATTTTGGAGAAGAAGGAAATTTTTTCGAGTCCCGAAAGGCGAACATTCCATGTCGGAAAAGGAATTCCTTCATTACCGAGCTCGCCCAGCGGGAAAAAGTCTCTGGATTTAGTAATATTCAAATTGCTTGCCGACGTTCTGCTTTTTCTTTCGTTCTGTCCATATGAAAAATTCACAGTCAAATTTCGGCTAATATTCAAGCCGCTTTTTGCAGTTATGTTGGTGTTTTCGCTTTTTCTATTCTCAGCCACTATAAGAGAATCTTTTACCAAATTCGGATTGTCTGTTAATCCCAATTTGTACGCCAATGACGGTGCGCCGAATACCGCAGGATTAGTTATATTTGTGCTTTTTGATATAGAAAAAGTAACCGGTTGGAGTTTTTGTGAAAGTTTTGTAATTAATTCCCCAAGTGTGGGATTTTTCTTACCCTTTTTTTCTATTGCTTCCTCTTTTTGTTTAGGTTTCTTTCTTGCTCTTCTACCCGGCCTTCTTTTTTTTGCAGTTTTTTTCGCAGCCGCCTTTTCCTTATCACTCTTTTTCGGAGTTAAAAATGACATGAATTTCTTCAAATTAAAATTCAAATTAGCGTTCATTTGTTTTTGACTCGAAACATCATTGCTTTGCAGCTGCCTCGCGCGTTGCAGCTGAAGTCGATAATTATTGTTATAACCAAAGCCTGTTTGGAGCCAATTAAAAACCTTTGGATTCCACCTTGCAGAAAAAGTTTCATTAGCATTGGTGAGCGCTCCAAAATCGCCGGAGAAGATATCTGATTTAGATCCTCTTAAATCACTTAAATCGTTAGTCCATCCTCTTCCATATTCTAAATTCATTGATTTAAATATTGGGAATCCTGTTTTTAGATTTCTTACCATATTAAATTTATATGATTCAGAAGGCTTGCCTCTTCGTGGAATCGATCTGCTTTTTGATTCAGTAGCTTTTAAATTCCAGTTAAAAGAGTTTGGATAATAATTGAACTTTTGGTCGCTCAATTTGCCGCCCAACCAAGGTATAGACTTGGTCCAGAAGAATGGTCTTAGTTTTGATCTTTTCTTCACGGGAAGTTTATAGGCAAAAGAGCCGTTATAAGCTGATAATGATTTTTCAAATATTTGTGAGTTGCTTCCGCTTTGATTTAGAATAGAAAGATTTCCCGTTGACTTATCTATAGTATATTTTAATATTCGTCTCCTGGATTTACTGTTCTTTTTAAACGAAATTCCAAATTTGCTTTGCCTTCCTATATTTTTTATAGAATCCGGAGCGCTACCCTGAACGAGAACATCTGTTCCGGGGAAAAATTTCGGCTTACTAAACTGCCGACTTATATTAAAAGTTATCGGTATTGATAGTCCCCATCGGGCAGGTAACAATTTATTGGATTGAAACGTGTTGTTAAACCGGTAAGAAACTCGTTCTGTACTGGATCCCGTACTTCCTAATTTATCTTCCACTTTATGGAAATTTGCATCAACTCTATCAATATTGAAATTCATATTTCCAATATCTGCGAATTTTATTGATGCGCTTCCACGGGCAGCGATGCCACTTTCACGTCTTATATCCGAAACTCGAAGTTCATCTAACCATATTTGTCCTGATATTGGAATGACCTTACGATTGTTTTTCACACCTACAACTAATTGTCGTAGCCGTGTAATCGAGGGAGAATTTACTATCCTCGCCTTCTTCCCATTTCCTAAATTGAATACTTCTCCATCTTTTAGCTTTAGCCGGGTTAACGCTTCAAGATCAATATCTATGTGATTCCTGTCATCCCAACCCGGATAAATCGGTTCGCTTATTTCATAATAGCTTTCATTACTTCGACCTATTCGTATGATAAACTCTACCGATGAAGAGTCCTTTCCGAAGTGCTTATCGCCGTGTACGAACATTTTTAATTTTTTATATCGTGCGATATCAATTTCTTTAAAGAATACTTTTCGAGCTGCGCCAAAAGCTCCGGGAGCAAGGTCATTAAATTTAAGAACCAGCGATTGTTCTTTTGCGCGCACTCTCGTTAATCTGTCCTCTTGTCCTGTTACGCCTGGCGGCGGCTGTAGATCGGGGTCTCCGTTTTCCCTCTTTCCATCATATATATCACTGTTATCTTCAGTGTTTACAACCGTTATCGTAAATGACGAATCATTTTTATCAAAATCAGTAGCGCCCTTTCCCAACACACCTATTTCCTGCCACTCGTTTCCGACGAGTTCAATAGTCGCTATTTTTATGCTCTTTTCCTTGTTTAATCCGGTTGCCCAAATCCGTACATATTGTATATCCTGAAACGAGGCGCCCGGTCCCGATTTAAAATTAAATTCCTTTAGAGGTAGTCTGTAAAGACGCCACCCCTTATCATTCCCTCTTCCGCCGGCGATTAATTGATCATCTCTTCCGTCGAGCCAGAATGAATACCTGAAAAAATCGTTTCGAGTGTCAAGAAAGGTATTTCTATTCAAATCTTCAGTGTCCGGAATGAAACCGCCCTCATCTCTTCGATTACCTTCCGTTCCGTTTATTCTTCGATAATCAATTTCCCTCTGGTTCGGATCAAAACGCCAATTATCGGCATTGGGATCTTTATTTGAAATAGCATCATAACCGGGTTCCTCTTCATCGATTAAACCATCAATTCCTAAATCTTCTCCTTCATCAAGTAGATTATTTCCTATTGTACCTCCCACAGGAACATCCTCAGTATTATATTCTCCGTCATCGTTAGCGTCCTCGCTAATATGACCTATGTCTATATTCAGCAGACCCTCGTTTCCATTTACCCATATTTCAATAAATTTAGTTTGAGTTTGATCGAAGAAACTCGCCGGTAGCGCCCTCATAACACCACCCCATCTTTGTTCACTGGGAATGGTGGAATCGGGTTTATCAAACCTATTATTTTTAGCATCTATTGTAATATTCAAAATATCAGTAAATAAATTCCCCGCCTGGCTACCAATATCTCTGTCTTCCCAAATTTCTTGAGTTAGCACTCTTTCAAACGGATTATACCAGTAGGTAAACGCTCTTTCTTCTTCGCCTTTAAAATTTTGTGGGTCCGGAGGAGATGCTCTAAACCAATGGCGACGGATTATGGATAACGATGTTATCCTTTTGCTTGCTTCAAAATCGTCTAAATATGCAACGCCATTATTATCTCCCGTCTCAATACTGTTGAGAGTGTTTGGATTCGGAATTATTTGTGCTATTTCTCCCTCAATATTTATTGCCGACGCCTGGTCCGTTTTAAACATCGGAAGAGCATTGACTCCCCGTGTAATGAAATTTGGTTTAAGATCAATTTTTCCATTAATATCCCACAACATATTCTTGATCGGTTCCTCTCCAACCCGAATTTTTTGGTCAATAGTACTTTTACTGAAAAATAGAAATGTCCCACCTAAATATGAGCTATCGCCAAATCTATATTCCGCCCTTGTTCCAAGAAGAGATTTCTTGTCCAATTGAAAGAGTTGGTTTTTTTCATATTTTATCTCAAGATTCGCTCCCGGGTCTGTCGCTCCATCTTTAAGCAGTGTTAACTGCCCGGTGAAATAATCTACGGAGTAATCAGTGCCTCTTGATAAAAGAACCCCATCTAAAATTACTTCTTCGCTTCCTTCAATAACGTTTATTCCAAGACTTAAGATTGATGATCTGTTTTTGTACGAAACCATTATCTTGAATTTGCTTGCTGCCTGAATAGCCTCTATGGCTGTTGTATCGTACAATTGAGGTGAATAAAAAGTTGGGGGGAGAGTTCTCGGAGCTTCAAACGGTCTCAAAGCTGGAAACCATAATTCTCCTCTTGCAAGATTGATAATTGATGATGTCTCAATGTCGAAAATTTCATCCGACCCTATTTTTCCGTTAACGTCAAGAGAATCCAAACCGAATATTTGTAGATAGTTCGTTCCGTTGCTGTCCCGTTCCTGCGGCTCGGCGCTTCCTCTATCAAAAACCACAGTCAACTCAAACCCTTCTTTATTAATGCCGGTAGCTCCGAGGAAATAAACATTTTTAAATTCCAAATCCCACGTAGGATGAGTTGGAACATGGTTCCTGCTTCTAATCATCTTCAGAACCACCAATGTATCCTGATTTTCGCCTTGTGTGATTATTTGTCCTCCAACAGTGACTCCAATATCATTTTCAAAGGTTACTGCGAGTATATCGTTACTGTTTAGGAAAGTATTCATTCTTATAAATCCGAGATTTTCGTTTATCTCGTATTCGACATTCTTGGTCAATCGCTTAAAGCGTCCTTTTTCTCCTCCACTCAAAGCTAAATCAAATCCCGGATCATTTACATCGTCCGGTTCAGGCACTGCCATCGCTTCAAAATTTCCTGTTTCGTTTCCTGCAGCGGTTACATATACCTCAATATTTTTGATTCGACTTGCCCTCCTTACAAATTGTGTTCTGATTGTTGGATATAGCGCATCTTTGTATGTATTACTGAGGAAAAAATATGTACCTTTTACATAATCATAATCATTGATTATCCTTGCTTGCGATGTGGCGCCTCCTTCAAGGGTCAATTTTTCCTTTTTGCCACGCTCAACGCTGGCAATAGTCGTAATATCAAGACCGCCGATTCTCATTAGTGATTTAATTCCGAAAAGTCCCTGATTTCTCCCTCCCGAAACGGCAAATCGAGTTCCGGGCAGCGATAGATCAATATTTCCTGCGTCAATTCGTTTTATAATCTCATCTTCATCGCCGAGATACCGAATCTTCAAAGCGTTCTCAAATTCAAAATCTCTCTCGGAATCTTGATCCACGAGGATACTTATTTTGTCTCCTATAGTTCCTTCAATATTGAATTGTTGCTTTTGGTCAAGCTTAAAAGAAGTATTCCGCGCCTCTGCAAAATTTTGGGCTACTGTACTTCTATTCTCATTCCGCAATCCACCGCGTATATTAATATTTCCGGTTACCCGTAAGGCAACATCCTGTCCGGCGATTGAACCGCCAATAATTTCTATTGCTCCTCCTCTTCCTCGCTCCCTTTCTCTCTTGAGAACATCTTCCACACGCAAAGTCCAATCTTCCAATAGTGACTTTTCCATTGCAAGCAGATAATAATCTTTAACACTGATGACTGTAGGAGCCTGTATATCTTTCCCGCGATATTGCTTCCTAAAAGTAAAATATTTCGCAGATGAATCTAACTCGACAATAGATTTGAAAAATCCGACCCTGAGCGGTAGAAACGCGCCGTCCAGCACGATATTTGAATCAGAATCAGACCAGTAAAGTCCCTGAAATGACTTCTTTAAAATTGGAACAAAGCCCGGTATCGAATAAATTGACGGTTCTTTACCGGACTCAGCATAAAGGGAGGTAATTTGCGCTACAAGTAGCGACAGCAATAGAATGAAACGGCGACTAGCTATAATATATTCTCTGCTGTCGCTGTTTATCATTAATAAATGTATGTTTTTTCATTAAATAATTTTGACTAAGGTTTTATTCCCAAGTCATCGTATCTCTTCTATCTTATAAGTCACCTCTATTTTAATTATTAATATATATCCGTTATTATTTTTAACATCTCGTTAAACGCTTTACCACGGTGTCCGATCAACTTTTTTTCTTCAATCGTCATCTCCCCAAAAGACAATTCCGAATTATCCGGTAGAAAAATCGAATCGTATCCAAAACCATTTTCTCCTCTTGGTTCCTTTAAAATGACTCCACCCACCTCTCCCCTTGTAATAATAGAAACGCTTGCATCAACCAGCGCCGCTATACATACAAACTGTGCAGTCCTTTTTTCATCCTGAACGCCATTCAGCTTTGAAAGCAATAGAGAACAATTATCTCCATAAGTGGCATTTTCGCCCGCAAATCGTGCGGACATCACACCCGGAGCTCCCTCGAGCTCATCTACCATTAATCCTGTATCATCTGCAATTGCAGGCAAACCGGTTGCTTCAGCTGCGCTTTTAGCCTTAAGTAGCGCGTTTTCATCTAAAGTAGCTCCCGTTTCTTCTACTTCAGGCGCATCAGGAAAATCCTTTAAAGAAAGGATTTCAATGTCCTTATCCCGCAATATATCCCTAATTTCTTTATATTTATCGTCGTTTCTGGTCGCAATTACTATCTGCATAGTTCAGGACACTCTTCTTTTACTCATTTCTACGGTAATTGTTTCCCAAAATATTGGTCGTTGAATACGATCTTGAAATGTGTCGTTCCATTCGTTACAAACGGTATTATTATTACATCAAAAAACATCTTTTCTCATTGTTCCAACAAAGTTTTACTAAAAGTATAGCTCGGTGAAATTAGGTTGTAACTTTAATATTGTCAACGGATTTGTGCCGATTCTACTTTCTCCATTCTACAGCATTAAGCGTACCTTGACATTCTTTTCTTGTTTGAATTCCCTTTTATTCTACGCTATATTGAGTCCTGCTTAATTATTATTACTACACTTATGATATTCTATAATTCAGTTAAATTGATTCTCCGCATCTCCATAAATCTATTCTTTGACGAGGTAGAAATTCACAATCTGAAAAACGTGCCGGAAGAAGGTCCGATTTTAATAGCCGCCAATCATCCTTCAAGTATTATGGATGCCCTTGTTCTTGGCGTTAAAACTCCTCGTAAAATTCACTACATCGGTCATTCGGGGCTTTTTTCCAACCCGATAAGTAAGAAATTTCTTTACGCTATGGGTATCATCCCTGTTTACCGGAGATTTGACAACCCCGATAAAATGAATAAAAACGACGATATGTTCCGCGCGGCTTATACTATTCTCGAGGAAGGAAAATGCATCGGTATCTTCCCGGAAGGAACGAGTCAAACGGACCGAAAAGTCCTTAAACTGAAAACCGGAACAGCTCGAATTGCACTCGGAGCCGAGAGACAAAACGATTTCAAATTGGGCGTTACCATTATTCCACTTGGACTTTATTTTACAGCCCGGCATCGATTCAGAAGCAATGTCTTGCTAAATTTTGGAAAACCTATAATTGTCTCAGAGTTCAAAGAAACTTATCTGACTGATGAATACGAGGGTGTGCACCGCCTAACTGATAAAATCTCAATAGAATTGGGTAAACTTACACTAAATATCCAAAAGGACGAATTTAACGATTTTGTGACTGATTTGGAGAAAATATATAGAGCTCCGCTAAAAGACAAACTCGAAAAGGACGAAATTCTTATTTCCGATGATGAAGTTTTTAAAGAAATGTTTTTAACCAAACATCTTGCTGAAGCAGTTAGTTATTATATGGAGAACGACCCGGAAAAAGCTACGGCATTGCTGCACGATGTAAAATATTACAGAATGAAAATTGACAGGCTCAATCTTCACGATTCTTTGTTACAAACGGATATCACTGAATCCAAAGTCACAAAACGCAGTTGGAAAATGGTTATGTGGAGCATAATCGGCCTTCCGCTATGGATAGCCGGCGTTATAACTAACTATCCTCCTTATCGGTTTGCCGAATTCGTAGGTAAAAAAATCGGATACGATCAAACGAAAACATCGTCTGCTCTTATGATCGGCGGGGGGATAGGATTTTTGGCATATTACTTCTTAGAAACCTTACTTATTTGGAATTTATTCGATCCTATGATTGGCGTAGCATTCATGACAAGCTTGCCGTTTCTTGGCTTCGGCGCACTTGCGTATCGAAAAAAGGTGAAATATCGTTGGAGAGTCTGGCAGTTTTCACTTACACTATTAACAAATAGACATATAGTCAAAAAACTAAAACTTGAGAGAAATAGCATCATTCGACGATTAGACGAATTTAAAGATGATTATTTGAAGGTTATGGGCGCTTCGGAGTGATTATTGAACCGTTTAATACCATATAGATGGAAATAATTGGAAAAAATTAAATCGCTTAACCGTCCCTTCTCTCCTGATTTTAATAATAGCCCTTTTTGTGGGTATTTATTACACAGACCTGATTTTGCTTGAAAAATATGGTCACCTGCTCTCAAATCGGGTAATCTGGGCTTCAGACACAAGTTTAAAACGTATTGCCATTACATTTGATGATGGTCCAAATGAGGAATACACTCCGAAACTTCTCGATATTCTATCAAATTATGATGCCAAAGCCACCTTTTTCCTTATTGGCAAAAACGTTTCAGAAGAACCGGATATTACGCGAAGAATACATGCCGAAGGCCATGAGATTGGTAACCACACTTATTCACATCCGGTATTGCCTCTTGTAAGCCGTAAAGAGGTTCATAAACAGGTAGAATCCACAAATTCGATAATAAAAGATGCTGTTGGAACTAAACCCGTGTATTTTCGACCGCCGATGGGACTTTTTACCCCTGCTATACTCGACATTATTGAATCAAATGGTCTTCAAACTGTTATCGGTGAAGTCTATCCAAGGGACCCCAACAGACCCGGCAAAGATAAAATCATTAAGCGAGTATTAACGCGTGTCAAACCCGGCTCTATTATTATCATGCACGATGGCGGTACTTGGGGAAATTTTGACCGAAATCAAACAATCGAAGCTGTTCCTATAATTATAGAGAAATTACAGGCAAAAGGTTACCAATTTGTGACGCTGAGCGAATTAATTAGCGGAGATGAAAAAATTGCCGCTAATTGACTGGCGGGTCAATATCCTATAACACAACTGCTGCAACCGTTAAACAGGTTTTAACTCAACTCCCTCGGATCAGTTAGTCTGCCGGTAATACCCGATGCCGCTGCTACCGCAGGGTTACTGAGATACACTTCCGCCGTACGTGCGCCTGTCCTGCCAGGGAAATTTCGGTTGGTGGTGAAAACTCCTACTTCTTTATCACCCATAACTCCAAGATGTGCGCCGATACACGCCCCGCAGCCCGGTGTGGTTATGGCAGCGCCCGCTTCAGAAAACTTAAGTATAAGACCCGATTTTAACATTTTTTGATATATTTCTGTGGTTGCCGGTGTTATTAGTACCCTTGTATCCTTTGAAAATTTATTATCACCTAAAACTTCCGCCGCTAATTCAAAATCGGAGTATCGTCCATTGGTACATGAACCGATCATTACCTGATCAACTTTAACATTCTCTACTTGAGATATCGGCTTTACGTTGCTCGGCAAGAAAGGCACTGCCACCTGCGGCTCCATATCTGTTACATCATACTCCAGAACACTGTGATATTCAGCATCATCGTCACTTTCAAATATTTGGTAATCGTCTTTTTTAAGCTTTCCTTCAAGATATTTCATGGTCGTATCATCGGCTGCGATAACGCCATTTTTTGCGCCAGCTTCAATCGCCATATTTGTAAGAGTCAACCTATCATCCATTGTCATATTATCAACGGTCTCTCCGCAATATTCTAATGCCTTATAATTACCCCCCTCCATTCCGAGGTCGCGGCATACAAGAAGCACAAGGTCTTTTCCAATCACATATTTAGGTAATTTCCCTTTGAATTCTATCTTTATAGTCTCCGGTACTCTAAGCCAAATCTCCCCTTCAGCCCATATTGCCGCAATATCGGTAGCGCCCATTCCCGCTCCGAAACAACCGAATGCGCCATAAGTCGTGGAATGCGAATCAGCGCCTAATATAATATCGCCGGGAGCGATCAACCCCTCATCAGGAAGGAGAACATGCGAAATTCCTGTTCGACCAACTTCATAATAGTGTTTAATACCGTGTTTTTTCGCGAATTCTCTCATCATCTTGGAGAAACCGGCAGCATCTATATCTTTTGCGGGTGTGAGGTGATCGTTAACCAATGCGATCTTATCAGGGTCGAACACTTTATCCATTCCAATTTCTTCAAACACTTTTATGGTCAGCGGGGAGGCAATATCAGTCGCCATAGATAAATCGACTTTCACAAAAATTAGATCACCCGGTTTTATGCTTGAATTCCCCGATTTATTCGCGAGTATTTTTTCTGTTAGAGTCATCCCCATTTATAAAATCCTTTCTAATTAAAACTTGGATGAATAATCACTGTAATATTCCACTATCTTCTTCCGTGATTGAGCAATCGAAACTTCAAATGGACTCAGTCTTTCTGTTTCGCTTGAAGCCATTACCTTAACTGTCGATTCCCTTATCATCACCGCTACAGCGCGCAGCAGGGAATCAGCTGTGAGATTTATCTTCTCATTCCATGTAAGAATTCCGAACAAAGCCGCGGCTCCGGCATTAGCTATAAAATCCGGAATGACGATAACATTTTTCGAAAACAGCCAATTCTCAATATAGCCTTCATCCTTATCGCCTGATACCAAGAATGGATGATTAGCCCCGGGAATAATATATTGCGGATTCAAATTCTTCATGAGAAGATCCAGTTTTTCAGCTGTTATATAATCCGAACGGGCCGCGGGAATAAATACATCAATATCTTCTTCCACGCTATATATATCGCCTTCGCTTGCCGGAATAACGGTGTAATTTTCAGGTAAATTATTTATGTTTATATGTCCGGAATTCTCTCCGGTAACAAGAGACAAATCTATTCCGCCTTGATGATAAACTGTGCAGTCGATGTCCGAAATAGCAACCACAGAAGCGCCTTCCTGAGTTAGAAAATGAGCCGCGCTGCCGCCCACAGAACCAAATCCCTCAATGGCTATCTTCTTTTCCTCAAACGATGAGCCGTCAAGGAAACAAGCTGTTTTTGCCGCCTCCATAACGCTGAATCCGGCTACAACATCATTTAATATAGTCTCTTTACCGAGTACTCTGACCGGAATATTCACTCCTTTTTGAAGCCTGTCGAGAGCTTTCTCCAAACCCATAGGCGATTTTTTCGCAAGAGCATATTGAGGATGAGGAACTCCTAACTTCAAAACTGACTTCATTATTTCCTTTCCGGAAGTATTAATATCGGGCCCCGTCGCATAGAAACCCCGTAGAAACGGTTCGAGGAATTGAACGAAACGATCCAATACTTCTTCTTTAATTTCATCGCTTCCGGCACCGTTAACGTCAAAATCAAGACCACATTTCGCGCCGCCGATATGTGGATTTATAAAAGTAAATTTGAGAGTCATTTTTTTTGCGAGATGAACAACCTCTTCAACCGTCAAGTCCTTGCGAATTCGTATGCCGCCTCCTGCTATTCCGTTTATAAGAGTATCCACCACGAAATATCCCTTGACGTCATATTTCTTGTCGTAATAATCGACTATAAATTGCGGTTCGTGCTCGTACATTTAGTTGGATCCCCAAATAACGTAATTTTAATTTGTTCCGAATGGAAAGTTAGTTATTTATGCCGACGGTGGAAAGAATTATTTTGCAGCTGTTTTACTGAATTGATCTTAGCACCGCCTCCATAACCCCCCCTGCAATAGCATTTGCTTTATCTGAAATTGTATGCAGAAAATCGGAGTTGCCACGCGGGTCCACATCCCCGATTTTAGTTCCCTTTGAAATTTCAACTCCGTCATACAATAAACCTCGAAGCAATCCTGATATTTCAGTTATTACTTCTTTTCCGTTTACTTTTCCTACCGTTTGAAAAGCGCTTAACATATCTCCGATATTTGCATTTGACTCGAATTTCCCGCTCATCGGAGACCTAATCACCCGCCTGATGGTTTCGCCTCCCACTTCGCCGGGCACACCCGTGTCCTTTAACGCATTCCCATTTGTGATGACCCGACCGAGATCGTGCCCCCGTGACGTCTCTATGACATAATGTGCGTCTTCGGGAGCCGCATAACCCGGTCCCAATGCTATGACCACAGGAGCCATATCAGAATTTGTATCAGGGTTATTCTTCATCATTCGGGCATCAATTAAAATCTTCGGTGATAACTCCTGAATTGCAGCGCCTTCAGGGTCGATCAAAACTGCTGTCTCCCGTCCGGCTGTAATCTCCGCTGCTTCATCGATATCATTACAGAATATTCCCTTAATCTCCTCAATTTCTATTCCGCCATCATATATTGCCGAAGCAAAAGAAACCGTCCTGCGAACACAGAGCGGCTTGGCTATTTCAAGCGCTATTACCGGAAAACCTGCCAGTGTTAACCTGCGTATTGCTCCCGAGGCAAGCTCGCCTGCCCCGCGGAAGAGAATAAGATTATCCAAAAATCTCGTTCTTAACTTTAATGAGCTCCGCGAGAATACTCACAGCAATCTCCGTCGGCTCCTTGCCCCCAAGCGGTATCCCGATTGGTGAATGAACTTTATCAAGGAACGCTTTAGAAGTACCTTCTTTTTCCAATTCCTTGAAAAGTATCTTTTTCTTTGCTTTGCTTCCTATCATACCGATATAGGCCGCGTTTGATCCGGCATATCTTTTCACCAGTTCCTTGTCCGTGGGATGACACCTGGTCACAATCACGATAAACGAATTCGGACCCACATCCGGAAGGCCGTTTTTATAATCTCTATCTGTCAGGATAACACTCACCGAATCAGTGAATTTGTCTTTGTTCGCATACTCAGTTCTGTCGTCGGCTATTGTTAAATTGAATATCCCCGTTTGTTCCGCTAATTTTATAATTGCAGAGCCTACATGTCCCGCCCCAAATACAACCAATTGCGCCTCCGGCTTAAAAGTCTCAATTAGAACTTTTGATACTCCCTGACAATACATCCCAAGTGAATCCTCTGTGAGTTCATAGCTTTCGATTTTGCTCCCGCTGCCGTTTTTTAGGATTTTTACAGAATCCTGTATTACCTGCGCCTCGAACGGTCCGCCCCCGATTGTGAATTCAATTGAAGAGTCTTCAAAAATTATCATCTTCGCACCGACTTTTTGAGGAGCAGAACCTTTGACTTCCAAAAGCGTTCCTACGGCAAAAGATTTTCCCTCATCTAACAGCTCCGATATTCTCTTAAACATCTCACTCTTTTTCATAATTCTCAATCAACTTTCTGTAATCGCTGTTCGTATTTATATTCAGCTGTGTTGAATTATCTTCCAGCTCAAAAGACACCGCTCTTTTATTAAATTTATCCGAAAGTCCGAAGCCGGATGTGTCTCCCTCTATTTTTGACAGTTCAATCAATCCCTCTTTTGAGAAAACCACCGGGTTGGCCTTCTTTCCTTTTAATGATGGATAAAGCATAGGCGATTCGGGATTCTTTACAGCATATTCAATGACTCTGTTGATAAGATCAACACCGATAAGAGGTTGATCTCCTTGCAAAAACATCACATGGGAGGCATTTTTTGGAAGTTCTCGAAGGCCACAAGTCACTGAAGATGATCGCCCGATTTCCCAATTTTCATTCTCAACCAACCTGAATTTATTTTCTCCGCCGATATTTTTTATTCCATATAATACTCTGTTCTTATTCGCGCCGACAACAAGCAGTACAGATTTTAAATTTGATTTTAAAGCCGCTTTCAACGACCACCAAAGGAGTGGTTTTTGTCGAAAGGGCAACGTCAACTTTGGGAAACTATCGTTCATTCTGCTTGAGCTTCCGGCAGCAAGCATTATTCCGTACACATCCAATCTTATTTCCGAATCTTTTTCATACTATAAATTATTAAGGCAAAATTGCGTATTTAATTCCTTTTTTATTGTCCAATAACTGAAAGGCCTGCTTAAGCTCGCCAAGCGGATATTCACCTGTAATCAACGGCTCCAAAAAAACTTTATCGCCTACTAAAAGTTCGCGAGCTTCCACCACATCCTTTCTGCGGTAATGGAACAGTCCCTGCAGCCTAATGTTATCATAATGCAAGCGCTCTGCATCGAATGTTACTTTAGCGCCTTTAGATAATCCCCCGAATAAAATAACCACACCATTCTTTGAAACGTAGTTTACCGAATCTTCCCAGACCTCACGGGCTCCGGTTGATTCAATCAGAATATTTACCCCCATATTCTCCGTCAATTCCATAACCCGCTCCAAAATATTTTCAGATGAGGCATCAATAACATTATCTGCGCCTAATTTTTTTGCTAAGTCAATACGTTCTTCCCCACGAGCAGCAACTATGAGATTTCGCAGGTTTAAAGTTTTTAGGACTGCCGTAAATAACAATCCTATCGTACCGGCTCCCATAACCAGTACAGAATCATCCTTTCCAACAGCCGCTTCATCAACTCCATGAACCACGCAGGAGAGTGGCTCCAGCATTGCGGCTTGTCTAAATGAAAGAGAATGCGGCTTAGCAAACATATTTTTCGATACTATCTGTTTTGGAACCCTTATATATTCGGCATACGCCCCGAACATCAGAGAATTTTTTAATTCTTTACAGAGATGTTCTTCTCCGCGCAAGCAGTAGTAGCACTCGCCGCAAGGTGCAGAAAACACCGTCATAACGGTGTCACCCTCTTTGAATCCACTTACCCCATTTCCTAACGCTGAAACTGTTCCGGAAAATTCATGACCGAACGGCGAAGGGAGAGAGACTTTCGGATGACCACGCCTGTACGTTTTTAAGTCTGTTCCACAGGTAAGAGCGGTATGAACTTTGGCTATTATTTCGCCGTGAAACGGTTCGGGCACAGGAATCTCTCTTAGCTCTATTTTTCCGGGTTCCACAAGGAATCCGGCTCTCATCATCTTACTCAATTATCAGTTACCATATTTATAAAACATTCACATTTCAGTTGTGTGATCGTATTTTTTTATTTTTCACCGATGGATTGCCGCTACAATTCAAAGATATCACTTACATGTGAATAGAAAGAGCCTTCTAATCTTCCCACCGCATGAATTTTCTGTGAAACTACAGCCCCATTTTCAAACATATCGTCATTTATGTGAAATAAAACTACTTCACCGATGAATAGAAAATGATTTTTATCTCCTATTTCAACAACTTTCTCTAATTTGCATTCCATGCTTACAGGAGATTCTTTGATACACGGCGGAGCTATCTTTTCCGACTCACTGGTCGATAATCCTGCAATCTTCAGCTCTTCAACGCCGTAGTCATATAAACCCGCTGTTGAGTTCATTGCCTCAACGTTTGCATTCGTAACCATGTTTACTACAAACTCGGAATTTTTAATAATATTCCTCGATGTATCTTTAATCTCTCCCCCCTTTGCCGATACCGATATTGCCAATCTCGGAGGCTTAGTAGATACTCCCATAAAAAAACTGAACGGAGCGGCATTCACCGAGCCGTCTTCATTTAAGGTAGTTACCCAAGCTATTGGGCGCGGAATAATTATACTTGTTAAAATCTTATGCGATTCCTTCACGTCAAGATTAGCAGGATCTACTTTCATTTATGTCTCCAATCCGGTTTACGTTTTTCCAGAAAGGCGCTGACGCCTTCTTTTACATCCTCAGTTTTCATAAGTTCATCAAAGTATATGTCTTCAGCTTTTGTGAGAGCAAGGTTGTATTCCCACTCAATCCCTGCCTTAATAGATTTCCTCGCCAGTGAGAGTACGGCCCGACTCTTCCCTTTAAGAGTGGCTATTAGCTCGTCCACAGCCTCATTGAGATTGTCATCGGGAACCACACGTGTAACTAATCCCAATTTTTTTGCCTCTTTTGCCGATAGTTCACGTCCCGTAAGAATCATATCCATTGCCGCTTTCGGACCAATTATCCGCGGAAACGCGGCTGCGGCTGCGGGCGGATAACATCCGACGTTTATTTCGGGTTGCGAAAATGTAGCGGATTCTGCGGCTATCACAAAATCGCATAAAGCCGCGAGTTCGCAACCGCCGCCAATCGCCGGCGCGTGTACCACTGAAATTGAAATCTTATCCCATTTATATATGAGCCGAAATATATCGTGAAATTTTGTCAGCATCATTTCTATTTTATCTTCTGTGTGGTCTGCAATATCAACGCCTGCTGAAAACAGCTTATCACCCGCTCCCCGAAACAGCACAAATTGAATGTTATTATCTTCTTCAAGTACCTGAAGAGCGCCGAAAATCTCTTCCATCATTGGAATATCAATGACATTATATGGGGGGCTGTTAAGTCTGATTGTGGCTGCCGGAGAATCAATTTCCAGCGATATTGATTTATAATTCATCTGTATAAAAGAATTATTTTTCTCAGGCTTTTTTAAGTGCTTTGAGCGCTGCGTTTATTTGGTCATCGACCCTTTTCGCAATCCGACCGGCAAGTCGGTATATCTCTGTTATCATATCGTAATATTCTTCATCAAGATCAGGCGTGGTTGTGCTGACTGCAAATATCGGTACATCATCAGCGCCATGCATCCTTAGAATAAACGCCGATTCCTGCTCTTCGGCATTTATTACATAGAGAAACACAACGAACGAAACAGAGTCGCCTAATGTTGCACGAAATTTCGTAGGTTCATCGCCTTGCTCCCATGCAATTTTTCCCTTTTTGGTCTTTTCGTAAAGCGATTTGATAACCGCTTCATAATCAGGTTCATCATTCAATGCCTTAGCCATTAATTTTCCTCATTCTAAATTCAAACTCTTTCAAAAAGCGCTGCAATTCCCATTCCTCCCGAAACGCATAGTGTAGCCGCACCGTATTTTACTTTTCGTCTTTTCATTTCATGTAGCAGCGTAACACTGATTCTCGCACCCGAGCAACCAATCGGGTGTCCGAGGGCAATCGCACCGCCATTTACGTTAAGCTTTATCGGGTCAATATTCAACTCCCGCTGACAAGCTATCACCTGAGCCGCAAATGCTTCGTTAATTTCTATCAAATCGATTTCTTCTGTTTTAACGCCTGTTTTTTCTTCAAGTTTCTTTAACGCCGGTACGGGCCCCAATCCCATATGCTCCGGCTTAAGCCCGACGACCGAATATCCGACTATTCTCGCAATGGGGTCAATTCCTAATTTCTCCACTTTTTTTTCTGATAATACAAGCATCGAAGCTGCGCCATCGGTTATACCTGAAGATGCTCCCGCATGGACGATTCCATTATCTTTAAAGACAGGATTCAATTTAGAAAGGTCTTCAGCGGTAATTCCCTTTCGGGGATGTTCGTCGGAATCAATTATCGTCAGGTTACCCTTCCTATCTTTCATTTCCACTTTTACGATTTCATCGTCAAATTTGCCATTTTTTGCCGCTGCCTCGCACTTTTGCTGACTTTCAGCGGCGAATTTATCCTGTTCTTCCCGCGTGATATTGTATTTTTCAACAAGATTTTCAGCCGTTTCGCCCATCAATTGTTCGCAAAGCGGACAGATAAACCCATCCCAGTATTGCGCATCAAGTATCTTATTATGCCCTAAGCGATAGCCCCATCGGGCATTCATCAGCAGATAAGGAGTAGTGCTCATTGATTCCATTCCACCTGCAATTACCACATCCGAATCAGAAAGCATCACTGCCTGCGCCGCGGAGACTATGCTCCTCAGTCCCGAAGCGCACGCCTGGTTTATGGTCCACGCAGGTACTTCATCGGGCAATCCTGATAACCTCACGACCTGCTTTGCGGGATTTGGACGGTTTCCAGCCTGTCGAGCGTGTCCGAGTATCACCTCGTCAACAGAGCCGATATCAATTCCGCTGCCCTCCAATGTACCCCTAACAGAAAACTTTCCAAGCTCCACAGCCGGTACATTTTTAAATACTCCGCCGTATGCTCCAACCGGTGTCCTACGAGGTTCTGCTATATATACTTCTTGCTCCGCCATCCTGTATCCTAATCACTATACTCGGCATATGAGTCCGGTGTTTCCCATACCTTCACCGAGACCACCGGAAAACCCAACGATTTAACATGATCATAAATCAGTTTAGAGATAAATTCGGCAGTGGGATTTGCCGGGACAGCAAGATACCGTTCTCCCGCTTTTTCAAGCATTGGGATAATCTCATCTTTTTCGTTGAGTATCATCAGATGGTCAAGATTTTCATCTATCCAGCTTTTTACCGCTTTTTTTATATCAGAAAAATCAAACACCATTCCCCGATCGTCAAGTTCTTCGGAATTTAATTCAATTTCTGCCCGTGCGTTATGGCCGTGCAGGTGCCTGCACTTTCCATCGTAATTCAAAAGACGGTGTCCATAACAAAATTCTATGGCTTTGCTTACTTTATACATTTGATATAATCTTTATTTAGATTGTTATTATTGAAAAATATAAACAGTTTGTCGAGGAAAGGGCAAATAAAAAAGTTGATTATGCATAATCTCCTATTTAGCTTCAGTTCTCTATAATTTTAGATAATCGCTGTAAACAGTCAATAATCTAACGCTTAAAAGGAAATAAATTGTTAGCTGTCACAAAACCCAAACCCCATGAAAACGAAGAGTGGACTCAAGGATTTAACGTTACCGATATGCCGGAAGCCACCCTGCCCGATGATAATCACGTTCTGATAGAAGTATCAACAGGCGGAATATGCGGTACAGACGTTGGAATCTATAATTCAAAAGAATCAATAAAAAGAGAGATGATGCTCGCCGCAGATATTGATCCGATAATAATCGGACACGAATTTGCCGGCAGATTGGTAGATGTAGGAAACGGCGCTTTAGAATTTCTCGGGACAAAATTGAATTCTCCGGTCAATTCTGATTTCAAAAATAAGCTTTTCAACGACTATGACGTCACCGCAGAAATGCACATCACCTGCGGAAATTGTCTGCAATGCCGAATAGGAGAAAAACACGTTTGTAAGAACACTATCATAAAAGGTATTCATGAACACGGAGCGTTCACAAAGTACATTACCGTTCCGGCAGAAAATCTTGTACTCATTCAGCGTGGAAAAATTCCTATGGAAATTATGTCGTTTATGGACGCTTTCGGAAACGCCGTTCATACGACGAGTACTATCAACAAAAAGGATAAAACAATCGCTATTCTTGGATGTGGGATTCAGGGCTTGATGGCTACCGCAATTTCTCACAAGCTTGGAGCGAAGAAAATATTTGTCACGGACGCTTCTCATCCTAAAGTGGGGATGACTCCTGAAAAACTTGAGGACTCTCACTTCGCAATGGCTAAAAAATTTGGAGCGGATGCATGCTTCGACATGGCAATTCCTGATAACAGACAAAAATTTTTCGAGTTCGTCATGGACGAAACTGATGGAATCGGGGTTGACGGCATCCTTGAAATGTCCGGAAATTATAAAGCCTATGAAGACGCTTTTAAAGTTCTTCGGGCGGGAGGCGTATTCGCTCTTCTCGGATTACCGAGTGGTGATTTTCAAATGGACTTTGCCAGAGATATAATTTTTAAAGGTGCGACAGTAAAGGGAATTATCGGTCGGCGGATTTGGGAGACATGGGACTTAATGATAGAATTATTAGAAAGCGGACTCAGCGATACTTTTATTGATAATGGATTTGTCACTCATAATCTTGGCATATCAGAGGTTGACCACGCTTTTGAGGAAATCGCGGCAGGGAACGCTCTAAAAGTTTTACTCAAACCTGAATAAATTAAATACAGGAATCTTTTTCATGAACAATATGCTCTCTATCATCAAAGAAGAACTTGGCAGGATTCACAACGCCAATACATTTAAATTTGAAACAGAAATAGAATCTCCTCAATCAGGAAGAGTAAATGTCGGGGGTAACGATGTCGTGATGCTCGCCTCAAACAATTATCTCGGATTGTCAAACCATCCTCGCATTATAGAAGCTTCAATTCGGGGTATAAAGGAATACGGACACGGTGTTGCGTCTGTTCGATTTCTTTGCGGCACACAAACAATTCACAGAGACCTGGAAAAAAAGATAGCCGAATTCCTCGGCACTGACGATTCAATACTGTTTTCATCCTGCTTCTCCGCGAATGAGGGTCTTTTTGCGAGCCTCTTCAACGAACCGCTGGGCAGCGAAGAATGGCAGAACGTGATTTATTCTGACCAACTTAATCATGCCAGTATAATTGACGGAATGAGGCTTTGCCGCAAGAAAAACACGGTTAAAAGAATTTACAAACATCTCGATATGGACGATCTTCGCAATATGTTAGAGGAAGATAAAGATAAAGATTACAGGTTCAGGTTGTTGGTCACAGACGGTGTATTCAGTATGGAGGGCGACTTAGCGCCTATGCCCGAATTGACCGAGCTGAGCAGTCAATACGGATTAACGTTGACGGTGGATGATTCACATTCTCTTGGAGTGCTGGGAAGCAGCGGACGCGGAACTGCGGAAGAGCTCGGGGTTCACGGCAAAGTGGATATCACCACAGGCACTCTTGGAAAAGCCATGGGAGGAGCAGCCGGTGGATTTATTTCCGGTGATTCCGACCTTATCACATATCTCAGGCAGAAATCGAGACCATACACATTTTCAAATTCGTTGCCCCCGAATATCATTGTCGCTGCGATTGAAGCGTTTGAGCTTCTCGACTCTGACCCCTCGATTCTACAAAAATTAAAAGATAATACTTCTTATTTCCGCAAAGAAATTCACTCTCTCGGGTTCGAAATTCTTGAGGGTGTCCATCCTATAGTTCCGGTAATGCTTAAAGACGCATCACTTGCGCAGGAGATGGCAAAATCGCTGCTTGATGAAGGAGTTTTCATCAAAGGACTTTGGTTCCCCGTTGTGCCTGAAGGAGAAGCGAGGCTGAGAGCTCAGATTTCTGCTGCGCATGAAAGAGAAGATATTGACCGAGCCTTAAATGCCTTTGAGAAAGTCGGCAAACGGATGGGTGTTATCAGCTGATATTTCCTGAAGAGTTTTTAATTCGACATTAAGCTTATGTAAATTGTGTAAACAGTTTTGTGTAAATTTCAATTGAATGATGGAGGTAGCCTAACTATGAAAAATAAAATTTATCTTATACATGTATCCGTTCTTTTAATGATAATTATATTTTCCATTTCATGCAGCAAAGACGATTTTTCGATTTCAAGAGAATTCGAATTCGCCATCGCAATCCACGGCGGAGCAGGAACTATTCTCAGAGAGAATATGTCTCCTGAAATTGAAGCCGAATACCGTGCAATATTGTCCGAGTCTTTGAAGGCGGGATATGAAATTCTTGCCAACGGGGGGACGAGCCTTGATGCTGTAGTAGCTGCAATCACGATTATGGAAGATTCTCCTCTATTCAACGCGGGCAAGGGTGCGGTTTTTACTCACAATGGATTGAACGAATTAGATGCTTCCATCATGGATGGAAGAACTTTAAAAGCCGGAGCAGTTGGCGCCGTCCGGAACATAAAAAACCCGATTGAGTTGGCGAGACTTGTTATGGATAAAACCGAGCATGTTATGCTCATCGGGAATGGAGCAAAGCTTCTCGCGCAAGAGCACGGAATCGGATTAGTTCCGGACGAATATTTTTTCACGGAAAGGAGATGGAAATCTCTTCAAAACGTTTTAGATGCTGAATCCAAGAATGATCTCTCAAGCAGCTCTATCAAACTCGATAATTATTTTGGAACTACAGGAGCTGTTGCTCTCGACTCGGAGGGTAATCTTGCTGCCGGAACTTCCACGGGAGGACTCACGAACAAAATGTATGGAAGGGTGGGCGATTCTCCTATAATCGGAGCTGGAACTTACGCCAATAATAACAGTTGCGCAGTCTCAGGAACGGGTATTGGCGAATATTTTATGCGTGGATTAATCGCCTATGATGTCTCAGCATTAATGGAATATAAAGATATGAATGTACATGAAGCCGCAAGCGAAGTAATCACAAATAAGCTTACTAAGGCGGGAGGTACGGGAGGTGTCATAGCAATGGATTACAACGGAAACGTATCAATGACCTTTAACACCGATGGAATGTATCGCGGCTATTATCGACAGGGCGAAAAACCTATCGTGCGGATTTTTAAGAAGAACTGATAAATTCAATTATTTTACCCATAATTCCCGCATCTTTTAAAATCCTTCGGTGACCTAAGCCCGTTGTACTGATAAATTCGGCGTTTGGAAAATTTTCCGCATATTCTTCTCCCTGTTCATAAGCAACGTCTCTGTCTTCTCTGTCATGAACAATAAGAATAGGTGTTTTAAAAGATGCCGCAAAAGAATCAAGCGACAGGCTGAAAACATCTAAATTTTGCTCTTTTAAAAATCGCCTTTTAATACGATCTACCATCATCTTTGTTACCTTTGAATTAATATTTATAATTTTCCTGAAACTCTCTATGATATAATCCATAGAAAACGGAGATGCGATAACGGCAACCCTACTCACATTTAAATCGTTCCGGTGAACTGCGTTTGCCAGAGCCATTCCGCCAAAAGAATGCCCTATTATAGCTTGGACAGGTTCAAATTTTTTGAATATCAGAGCAGTTATTTCAGAAACCTCTAACAGGTTTGTTGTTTTTCCTTCCGAGTCACCATGAGCAGGAGCGTCAAACGCCACCACCCGATAGCCGAGTTTGTTTAAAGGCTCTGCAAGATGTCCCATACGTGTTCCGCGGCTTCCCCATCCGTGTACCATAATTATAGTTTTTTCACCCTCGCCCCACGTATAAAGAGCGACTTTTTTACTGTTATATTCAATACTTGAATGGATTGCGGAATCGTAATACGGCAGCTCTGATGACGGCCGCGGTAACCCAATAGGTATAAAAAATAATATATCTGCCCAACGGGCTGCGAGGCTTGGAGAAAGCATACAAAGTATTTTTGAAGTGGTTCTCATAATGCCATGCACGATTTTAAATATCAGACCGATTTTATTTTTTTTAGTTTTCAAGTCGACTCACAACACTAATGATCTATTATTTTGATTTCTCTCGAGCCGTAAATATATAACATTTTTCGATTGATTGGAAACTTTGTATATCAGAACAGTCCGGAACGGTAATAAGAATACTCAATAAGAAAAAGCCCGCCGGCGGCGGGCTTTAAATAAATCTCTCAGATTCTAAAGAGATATTGAAACTTCATAAAATACTGTCTGTCCGCCTGGACAAAATTGAGCCCTCTATTGCTTGCATCGTCAAAAGAGCCGTGAGTTGAGCCGATAAAGAACTGAGAGAATGGATTGATTTTATATGTCAGGAGCGGCTCCAAATCCAACCGCCTGTTAAAATCGTTATACTGAACTACAAGTCTCACAAAAAGTTCTTTCGTAAACTGGTAGTCCGCCCGTGTTCTGAATATATATCCTTCGCTTATGTCTTTAGTTTCAACGGTAACCAGTTTAAAAATATCCAAATTAGGTTCTATGACCAGTCTATCAATCGGTTTAATTGTTGCGCTAAATCCGTAATTAGTGATATCCCCATTTTGAATTGGGTCTGAAAATCGCGCGATTAATAATCCCCGGAAAAAATATGCTGAAAATCCGATTTCATCAAGATAGTTGGAGTTTACTCTAAAAAATGCAGTCCATTGATCATTGAACTTTCTACCACGGAAAGTTTCCGGGCCAATTCCATACTGCGCAAACAGAGATGTTTGCCCCTTAAGGTCAACTAACAGATCGCCACGTAACGCATTGTTTTTTATTTGACCATCGAAGTTCCACATCCTAAATACAAATAATCCCGTTCTGATTCTGTCAATGTAAGAATTATCCGGGTATATTGAATAATTAGCGTTGAACAAGCCGAACCTTCTATTGTTAGCAGTCTGGAAACCGTTATCAGCTCTGTAAGAAGGAGATATATGCTGATAATTTAAATTATAAAAGAGACCTCTGGAACGTCGCGTTATACTCGCATGAACAGCATTTCCGGTATATGATTCTCCATCTAATCCTACCGTGTGTCCATCATTATCAAATACTGTTTGATTCAGCCCTTCTGTGAGAGTTGTATCGTTTACTTCAGCAGTATTGCTGAAGACTCCCTGGAGCTCAAAATTGTAAACTTTTTTAAATCTGATATTCGAATCAATGGAAAGGATACTGCCGGACCCACCCCCTACAACTCTCCTATCTATAATAAATGCCCCGACATGAGAATCTTCTCTGAATGATCTTCTGACCCTTAAAATATTAGAATAACTTTTCCCAAGGTTCTGTACAATGTTATTACCTTCTTCACCGGGAATTATCAATGGTGAACGTTCGTCCACAGCTCCGATATATGCGTAACTTAGTTTGTTGCTTCTACTTGTTAATTTTGTCGCAAATGATGGATCATTTATAGATCGAGTGTATACTAAACTAAAAAATGAATTTAACAGATCGCTTCCCTCTTGGAAGAAGGGTCTCTTTTCCGGGAAAAACAGGGCAAATTGGTTATTTACATCTATCTGACCCGCATCTGATTCTACCTGACTGAAATCGGGATTGATCGTTCCTTCAAGTGATGTGTTGGACGAAATGCCGTATCTGACTCCTACTGATGCGTCACCTACCACATCTGAATTTTGGAACGATGAATTCGGATCGCTAATATCTCTGGTGCCTGTTTGTGAGGAGGTAAATGACGGTAAAATATCAAATCATTTCCCCGATTTCACATTTTCCATTCCGACGAGCGTTCCGAATTGACCTAAAAAATTAGGGTCGTTTTTGCTTATTGCAGCCCATGAATATTCCTCTCTGCTTTCCCTCGGGCGAACCCTCCAGAAAGTAATTTTCCAGTCCTGAACATTTTTTTCCGGGAACCGCAGGCTTGCGAAAGGAACAGCGAATTCAACCTGATATCCGTCTTCCGTAATTTTCCCTGCTGACGCAAATACTATATCAAAACTTTCATCTTCACCATTCTGTGTCCATCGGGCATCACCTTGTATTCCCATTGCATTGGAATAAATTTGGTAAGCCCATGATGCGTCTCCATAAGTATCAAGTATGAAGCCAACTAAATCATCAGACCCTATTTTATCTCTGTCGCGAAGAGTTGAGCGTATAGCATCGGGATTATCATCGTATGCGCTGATTGCTACATACAGATATTCATCATCATAGGTCAGCATAGCAACTGTTCTTGATGACGGTTTGGTCATATCAACCGGTTCAAACTGTGTAAAATTTGTCGCCGGATTGGCGCCTACCCAGCCGGCATCATTTAGCTCTCCATCAATTATAATCTTTGCTGATGTCTTTGAAATTTCAAGTCGAGGCTGAATGTTAGGAATAAATTTTACTTCATCGCCCAAGATTGACTCACCTGCATAAGCTGTACTCGTAGCCATTATCAAACTCATTAATACCAAATGAATATTGTTTTTCATTATACCACCGTATCCTTTTTTTTATTCACTCACCGCCGTTACCGTTATTCCCCAATTGAATGGGTCATATGGTTGTGAATCGTTCCAATCATTAAACGAATGCGAACCATCCGTTTCATATTTGATAACGTATTCGCCCGGCTTTAATACGATAGTACCATCAAACATTCGATTTTTCTTTGCACCTCCCGCGTGCTCTGTTCTTCTATAAGACATTTCCCATACTGTTCTTCCGGTTCGGGAATCCTCGATCCAGCCGTAATCATACATCTCTCCCCCGGATCCCTCACCAATAGCATATATTCGTATTCTTGTCCTCTCTCTTAGTCTAAATCTTTCAGAGATCAGTTCATCATCACCTATATTGACGATCCTCGCTAAAATATTCTTATCATCTTCTTTATATTCCCATACATCCTTACTATTGAAATCGGTATCTACCGCGATCAGTCTCATTCCCCAAGCTTTCTGATCCGAAGGAGGAGAAGAATTCCACATCCGATAAGAATGAGAACCGTCGGTAACATAATATGCGATATAATCTCCCTTTTTCAGACTTATGACATCATCATAAACTCTGTTTTTGCTGGCTCCGCCGGAATGTTCTGTATCTCTAAATTCCATCTCCCAAATTCTCTCTCGGTTGTTTGCATCAATTATCCAGCCGAAGTCGAACATTTCTCCTCTCCGCCCCTCGCCAACTGCATATATATTTATATCCATATCCTTTTTAAGTGTAAAACCATAAGACTTTGACTCATTGTTTCTTACCCGTGTCATATCTACAATTGTTCTGAGTTCCATAAAATCCTCGTACTCGAAAAATTCAATATTCTTTTTATCTTTTTTATTCTTCAATACGACGGATATTCCCCAGAACTCAGGATCATATGGTGGTTGAGCATTCCATTTCTTCGAGGAATGAGTTCCATCTGTGGCGTAAATGACTGCGTATTTACCGGCTGGCAATTTTATAGTATCTTTTCTCATACGATTCTTCTCTGCTCCGCCTGCGTACTTCGATTTCCTATAGGACAAATCCCAGACTTTCTTTCTGGAAATCGCATCCTGGATATATCCATAGTCAAATTGTTCTCTATCATCAAATTCTCCTATAGAATAGACTTCAAGTTCTACCGGTTTGTTGGCAACAAACCCTACACTTTTATACAAATTCTTTTTGTATCCGCTAATCCAGACTAATGATTCATTTTTTAATTTTTCGTGAATGTCATAAATTTCGTTTCTGGACAGACTTTTACCGTCTCCTTTTATAACTACTTGAAACTCTTTATAAAAACCTCTCATCTCTCTTCTCGATGATCTCCGATCTCCATTAAACCAATCTCTGAAAAATGAACCGAGTATATCTCCAATATCCTCTAAATCAAAATCCCGGCTTAGAGGATATGAGGCATAATAAACCTCATATATCCCCTTCGGAAGCGACACTTTATCCATAAATTCCAAGGTCCCCCTTTTGCTTCTTCTTGAGGAACTTTCCGACAGGTCCCAGACTACTTCTCTTGACTCGGAGTCAAGTATCCAGGCATTACCCATAAACAGCTTGTAATCATAAGATCTGTAACTAAAACCGATTGCTTCAATTGCAATCTCTTGTTTTGAGGTCAGCGCGAAACCAGCAACACGCAAATCTTTAGGATATATGTCTATTATCTCAACAAGAGTATTATCCTGAGAGTATATTAATGCCGGATCCAAAAAACTTATTGCGATGAAAAATGCGAATATTCTACTATATATTGTAATGTTTGGCATCTATAGTGCTTCCCTTGTAGTTATATCCTTTCTGACAATTATTAAATGGTGTCAGATTATATATTCATACGTAAATCCGCCTGCAATTGTTGCCCGATAGTTTTATCTAATTCAAATTGAATCATTTTTTAATTCATCATAACTTGATCCGGAAAAATATAAAAAGAATTTTATTTTATTATGAAAATGTTATATTCTGTGACCTGATTATGTCTAAAACTTCAACAAAATTGATATTCATAATTATCCTTCTCGGATTCGTATCCTCCGGATGCTCTCTGATAAATGGAATGGCTATCAATTCATTAGCGGACGCCATGAGCGCGTCAGGAACTGCATTCGCGGCTGATGATGACCCTGAACTAATTCGTGAAGCAGTGCCTTTCAGTCTTAAAACTATTGAAATACTATTGGAAGAAAAACCGAATCACATTGGTCTCCTCTTAACCGCAGCCAAAGGTTTCACACAATATAGTTATGGATTTATTGAGCAAGACGCAGATTTTATTGAGGAAGAGGATTTTGACGAAGCTCTTAAAATTCGGAAGAGGGCAAGAAAACTTTATAGCAGGGCAATCAATTATGCCCGTCGGGGTCTTGAGGTGAATCATCGTGGATTCCTTGACGCTTTCGATTCAAATCCGGATTCAACAATTATTTTCTTAAAAAAGAAAGATGTGCCTCTTATGTATTGGTATGCAGCTGCTCTGGGACTAAAAATATCTCTTTCTATTGACGATCCGATGGAAATAGCCAAATTGCCGCAGGTTGGAATTCTTATCAACAGAGCTTTGGAGCTTGATGCGAACTGGGATAGAGGAGCGCTTTACGAATTTTTGGTTTCTTACGATGGGGGACGATCTGAGGCATTGGGCGGTTCACAGGTAAGAGCAAAAGAACATCTCGACAATGCTATCAGACTTTCAAATGGCGAACGTGCCGGACCGTATGTAGCGTACGCCGAAAATGTCGGCGTATTACTACAAGACCGGGAAATGTTTATTGAAATGCTTAATAAAGCCTTAGCCGTAAATATCGATAATCCTTCGGAGGATAGACTGGCGAATATTATCGCTCAAAACAGAGCGCGCTGGCTTCTTGAGACTATCGATGATCTGTTCTTTTAATATGATACAAATCGGAGAATTTCAGTGCAAAAATTAATATATAACACGGTTATATTTCTTTTTTCATTTACCCTGATAATCAGTTCTGCATTTGGGCAGAAACGAATCAAGGTGAAAATGGCGACATTGGCGCCGAAAGGTTCCCCCTGGCACGAAGTCTTAGAAAAAATGGGAAGAGAATGGCGTGAAATTACCAACGGTAGATTGCGTATGAAAATATATCCTGATGGAGTGGCGGGTGACGAAGACGCAATGATAAGGAAAATTCGAATCGGTCAGTTTCAAGCCGCTGCGTTGACTTTTAACGGACTTGCGTATATCGACCCGTCGGTCAACGCCTTCGCTATCCCAATGCTTTACGATAATTATGAGCAGCTCGACAAAGTGCGGGAAATGATGGACTCGGAAATTCGCAGACGGCTTGAATCTAAAGGATTCATTCTTCTTGCGTGGGCGGATGTCGGTTGGGTGCGATTTTTCGGTTCAAAACCTATTATTACACCTGATGATCTGAGGAATATGAAGATATTTACATGGGCAGGGGACGAAACATCACTCCGTATGTGGAAAAACGCAGGGTTTCGCGCTGTCCCGCTTCAGCCTATAGATATTCTGACGGGTCTTCAAACGGGGCTGATAAATGCTTTCGCGGCTCCACCCTTCGGAGCACTTTCATCACAGTGGTTTGGGATTGCTGACCATATGCTCGATATGCGTTTTGCTCCTTTCATTGGCGGATTCGTCATGGACCTCAAGACATGGAACTCAATTCCCGATGAATTCAAGCCTGCGATGTTAGCCGCCGCTGCTGCGGTCGGTGAAAAAATTAAAAAAGAACTTCGACATGACGATCAAAAATTTATTGACGCTATGGTAGAGCACGGCCTCACCGTGCATGAGGCAAATACTGAAACTGTCGCATTATGGAGAAATACTGCCAGAGAATTCTATCCCGACCTTCGTGGCGACTTCGTCCCCGCAGATATATTCGACAGGGCAGTGGCTATTAGCGATAGTCTTCATTCCATTAATTCCGGAAATACGTTTGGTCAGTGATAAAATCTTTACGAAATGACGGCTGATGATTTCCGGCTCGAAATCCATTTTCAAATATATTCACAAGGCGGAGGACTACTTCTTAGTTGCCATTTTACTGGGAATGGCTATTCTTCCTCTAATAGAGATCGTATATCGAAATATCGCCACCGGAGGTATTCCGGGCTCCTCGGTCATTGTTCAGTATTTAACGCTGTTCGTGGCATTTGCCGGAGCGTCCTTAGCCGCGAGAGAAGGGCGGTTACTCTCTCTTACATCAGATAAGGCTGTCTTCAAGGGAAAATTCAATGAATACTCCCGCTATTTCGCCGCCGCTATAGGCACTGCTGTTTCTGTCGGACTTTTATGGGCGAGCTGGAATATGGTGAAGGCGGATTTCGAATACCCGATTGACATAATTTTAGGCGTACCTAACTGGCTCGTAGAACTTATAATGCCAATTTCAATGGGTGTGATCGCTGTGCGTATTATGCTGAAATCGTCGCCCAGTCTTAAAATCAGATTGATTATAATTGGCGCTGTTCTTCTGTTTGCTCTGATTGGGAATTCGGAAATGTTCCAGGAATCAAACATTTTTATTTTAGGGTTCATCTTTCTCTTTGCTTCCATCGCATTCGGGGCTCCTATATTTGTGGGACTCGGCGGAGCTGCCTTGCTGCTTTTCTGGCACGATTTCGAACCGATAGCCTCCATTCCTGCCGAAAGCTTACGGATCGTTGTTTCACCCACGCTTCCAACTATTCCGCTCTTTACTCTTTCCGGATATTTTCTTGCAGAAAGCAATGCGGCTCATCGGCTTGTTGGTGTATTCCGAGCATGGTTTGGGTGGCTTCCCGGTGGTATGCCTATTGTAACGGTTATAGTGTGCGCTTTTTTCACAACATTTACCGGCGGTTCCGGAGTTACTATACTCGCGTTAGGGGGGCTTTTACTCCCGATGCTGATAAAGGATAACTATCCGGAGAAATTTTCTGTAGGTCTGTTAACAGCCTCCGGTTCGCTGGGACTTTTCTTTCCGCCGAGCCTTGCTGTCATACTTTACGGCGTTATTTCACACACTCCGATAAACGAAATTTTTATCGGGGGAATTGTTCCGGGCATTATTTTAATGCTGTTCATTGGAGCATGGGGAGTTCGGCAAGGCATAATATCAAATATTCCGAGAACTTCGTTTGATTTCAATACTGCTTTTAAAGCCCTTTGGTTGGCAAAGTACGAAGTAATGCTTCCGGTTGTCGTTCTCGTCGGAATCTATGGTGGATTTACGACTCTTGTCGAAACAGCCGCTCTTGCCGCTCTTTATGCCCTTGTAGTAGAAGTATTTATCCATAAGGATTTAAGTTTAACAGAAGATGTCCCGCGGGTAATTGTCTTATGCTCTATTCTCATCGGCGGAGTTCTTATTATTCTCAGCGTTGCTATGGGACTTACCGCATATCTTGTTGACGCTGAAGTGCCGATGCTCGCCCTCGAATGGGTTCAGGAGCATGTCGAATCCCGCTGGGTATTCTTATTATCGCTCAATGCGCTCCTGCTCGTGGTAGGAACATTGATGGATATATTCTCCGCTATAGTTGTCGTCGTTCCACTTATAACTCCGATGGCGCTCGCTTTCGGAATTGAACCTGTTCATCTTGCGATCATATTTTTGGCAAATCTCGAATTAGGTTTTCTCACTCCACCTGTAGGAATGAATCTCTTTCTCGCTTCGTACCGATTCGATAAAGACCTCATCACGGTTTACAAATCTGCTATTCCATACCTGATTATTCTATTGATAGGCGTTATTGCTATTACTTATGTACCGATATTAACACTTGGACTCGGAAGATTGTTAGGGTATTGATTTAGTGATAAAACTTGCATTTTCGGCTGAATTTTTGTTAATATCTATCCTACTTTTTAATAAATTTATGCAGTTGACCGGAGGAACAGATGGCTAATGATGATTCAATAACAACTACTGCTGAACACAGCGAGCTGTTCAACCCGTCTGACGAAGTTGTAGATCAAGCTATTATTAAGGACTACGATGCCCTGTATAAAAAATCTATTGAAGACAGAGAGGGTTTTTGGGCGGATGAGGCTGAAAAACTCAGCTGGTATAAAAAATGGAATACCGTTTTAGATGAATCAGAGAAGCCGTTTTATAAGTGGTTCACCGGAGGAAAAATTAATATCGTTGCTAATGCCGTTGACAGGCATCAGCAAAATGAAACTGCTGAAAAAACCGCTATCATTTGGGAAGGTGAACCGGGTGATTCGCGCAAATTCACTTACAAAGAGCTCAACGAAGAAGTCTCAAAATTCGCCAACATTCTAAAAGATAAGGGCGTAAATAAAGGCGATATCGTAACCATCTATATGCCGCAAATTCCCGAATTGGCTTTCGCTATGCTCGCCTGCGCAAAAATCGGTGCCGCTCATAGTGTAGTTTACGGCGGATTCAGCGCTGAAGCGCTTTCTCAGCGGATCGGCGATGCTCAAAGCCGACTACTGATCACAGCCGACGGCGGCTGGAGAAGAGGAAAAATCACCGACCTAAAGGCGATTTCAAATGAAGCAATGAAACGTGCACCCACCATTCAAACCTGCATCACGGTTAAGCGCACCGAGCATGATGTGGAAATGCAGGATGGTAGAGATTTCTGGTATCACGAGCTCTTTGAAAATGCCGGCAGTGAATGTGAAACAGAGGTAACGGACGCCGAGGATATGCTGTTTATTCTTTATACCTCCGGTACCACCGGAAGACCAAAGGGCGTGCTTCATACTCATGGCGGATATACTCTTTATACATCCGTGACCCACAAATATGTATTCGACATTAAGGACGAAGATGTTTGGTGGTGCGCGGCGGATCCCGGATGGATAACGGGACACAGCTATATCGTCTACGGCCCGCTCATCAACGGCAGCACAATTGTGATGTATGAAGGAGCGCCAAACCATCCTGACCCGGGCCGCTGGTGGCAGATGATTGAGAAATACGGCATAAACATTCTTTATACCTCCCCAACTGCCATTCGAGGACTTATGCGTTTCGGCGATGAATGGCCGGAAAAATATGACCTCAGCTCGCTTCGTCTTTTGGGTTCAGTGGGTGAACCAATAAATCCCGAAGCGTGGAAATGGTATCATCGTGTTATAGGCAAAGGAAAGTGTCCTATCATGGACACCTGGTGGCAAACGGAAACGGGTGGTTTTGTGATTACTCCTCTTCCAATTACGCCGCTGAAACCCGGCTCCGCTACCAAACCTTTCTTCGGAAATGAAGTCGGAGTGGTTGACGATGATGGCAATGATGTCGGAGTGGGGGAAGAGGGAAAACTGGTCCTGAAAGCTCCTTGGCCCGGAATGGCACGCACAATTTACGGCGACCCCGAGCGATATAAAGAGGTTTACTGGAAAGATTACGAGAAACAGGGATGGTATAAAACGGGCGATTCCGCGCGCATTGATTCTGATGGTTACGTATGGATTATCGGACGCATTGACGATGTCATAAAAGTCAGCGGATACCGGCTCGGAACAGCGGAAATTGAAAGCGCTCTCGTTAGCCATAAATCAGTTTCAGAGGCTGCCGCTATCGGTCTGCCTCATGAACTAAAGGGTAACGCTATTCACGCATTCGTAATCTTGAATGCCGGCTTGGAAAGCTCCGATGAGCTTCGGGACGAACTCTCCCAGCACGTTCGGGATGAAATCGGCCCAATTGCCAGACCTGAGTCAATAGAGTTTGTGGACTCGCTCCCCAAAACCAGAAGCGGAAAAATAATGCGACGAGTGCTTAAAGCGCGAGCGTTAGGCGAAGATGAAGGCGATCTCTCTACTTTGGAAGAGTAGAATACGATTTAGGCTCATATTAACCGTCTGATTTAATTATCCATCTCTTCAATCATACGATTAATCATTTCTTCATTTTTGAGTGTTTTTTCATGTTCTATGTATTTACAATCATTTTCCAGCCAAACTTCCAACTTGCTACTTTCATCTATTATCTTGCTCCGCGACAATCCAAATATTCTTACTAATCTCTCTCTTAATTCACCTGCATTCGGATTAATAATTTTTATTACAATATCTTGCTTAATTGATGAAAAAAGAAAATTTGCCATTGCATCTGCTTCCGGTAGGCTGTATCCAACAATATACACTTCTTCTGTTTTAGAAAGAGCATTAGCAGCCAGTTTCACTAGTTCAATTTCCCATTTATGTCTATAGAATTTCATAAAAGTAGGTAGAATTACATGGTGACTCTGATAAGACGTATATTTTTTTTCAACATCGTTTTTCGGTGTATCAATTTCATCAAAAAACGGTAAATCATTATACGGATCTTTTAATAATATCCTTAAATTACTGTCGTGCCATGAAGGAGATTCCCAAGAAATAGATCCATGCATTTTTAATACTCTTACATCAGATTTGTCTAGATTTGCTATTATATCTAATTCGTCCTCTTTTACTTCTCCTATGCAATATCCATCTTTAGGATTCCAAAGCCCTCTTTTTAACAATCCCTGTTCTAATAACAGGTCATAGTTAAATGTAATAATTGTGTCACCTTTATCGATTTTTGATAAAGCATTTTCGAGCAGTTTCTTGTTTGTTCTAAGATTATTCGGAAGTAAAATCTCTACAATCTTTTTATGAATAAAATTTTTTGCCTCTTCGAGTTCATCAAGCAATTCCTTTGTTGGTTTCTCTGCAGATGTATCATCGTTCAGATCATCTATTGTTTCCTGCAGGTTATCCACCTCACCACTCCAGTAATCCATAGCAGCAATCAGATCCCTGCTGTCTATGACATCACCCTGCAGGTCGCTCAGCGTTTTGTCATCAGTTATTGTCATTTCTTTGCTTCCTCCAATTCAATATGCTCTCTATGGTGAGCAAGCTTAATATCATTCAACCACTTCTGCAAGCTGTCAATTTTCTCTTGACAATACTCAACACAAAGATCACCTGTCCGTATACCCTTCTCCACTTCCAATGTCAGTGATTTCAATGGACCTTCCAAAGGCCATGCTGGATTCAGCATTACTGATTCACAAAGTTCAAGGTATGATTTCATGCCACCACCTTAGGGTATTTCTTCATTAAATCTTTATACTGACCCATAACA